>JAKDMK010000439.1 GCA_030452365.1 Nitrococcus sp. | reverse complement strand
GGCGCGCTTGATGAGCGCAAGGCCGTATGTCGGTTGCGTCGCGAGCTGCCGAGCGAGTGTGTCGGCCTGTTCCATGAGCTGCGCGTCATCCACGCATTTCCAGATCATGCCCCATTGCTCGGCCTGCTCCGCCGTGAGCCGTTCTCCCAATAGGGCCAGCGCCATGGCGCGGGCGTTACCCACCAGGCGCGGCAGATGCCAGGTTCCGCCGGTATCCGGTACCAGACCAAGCTTGCAGAAGGCCTGAATGAAGCTTGCCGAGCGCCCGGCGAGCACGATGTCGCAGGCGAGCGCCAGGTTGGCACCGGCGCCGGCGGCAACGCCGTTGACCGCGCAGACCACCGGCATCTGCAGTGAGCGCAGCTTGCGGATCAGCGGATTGTAGTTGCGCTCGAGGGATTCGCCCAGGTCGGGGGGGTGCTCGCCCGGAGCGATATCGCGCTCGCCAAGGTCCTGGCCCGCGCAGAAGGCGCGGCCGCGCCCGCTGATGAGCAGGCAACGCACGGCCGTGTCATCCTCGATGCGCCCGAGTACGTCGCGGATCTCCGCGTGCATTTCGGCGGTGAAGCTGTTCAGGTTCTGGGGCCGGTTCAGTACTAGAGTTGCCACACCGGTTGCAGTCGCATATTCGATGGTCCGATAGGTCATGGCACCAGTGTCCTCAATGCCTGCCAACAGGATACATACACCTGGTTGACACCGGTTATAAGCGTATCATTATTGTAAGTAGAGGCTGAGTCTCAGCCGGCTGGGCGGCAAGCCGAGGAGGCGCAATGAGCCAGGATCTCTTTACCAAGCATCGCGCTACTCTGGAGCAAGCCATTGAAACCACGCGCCGCCGTGACTACTGGAGCCCATATCCCGAAGTGCCAAGCGGCAAGGTCTATGGCGAGGAGGCGGCCGCCTCAGGCCAAGCGGCCTTCGAGGGCCGTCTAAACGAGCGCTTGGCGCTGCAGCAACCGGGCCGCGTGGCTGAGATCGGCAACGAGGTTTCACCGTATGGTTTCGCTCTGGGCGTGAGATACCCCAAGAGCGACCTCGATCAGCTCCTGCCGGCTATGCAGGCATCGCTGCCGGCCTGGCGCGATGCCGGTCCCGAGACGCGTGCCGGTGTCTGTTTGGAAATCTTGCAGCGGTTGAACAAGCGCAGCTTCGAACTGGCGCATGCGGTTATGCATACCACGGGCCAGGGCTTCGTCATGGCCTTTCAGGCCGGCGCAACCCATGCCCAGGATCGGGGGCTGGAGGCGATTGCCTACGCCTATGAGGCGATGAGCCGAATCCCGCAGGAGAGCCGCTGGATCAAGCCCCAGGGCAAACACGAGCCGCTGCGCATGGAGAAGCGCTTTCACGTCGTTCCGCGCGGGCTTGCACTGCTGATCGGCGTTTCGACCTTCCCCACCTGGAACGGTTACCCAGGCTTGTTCGCGAGCCTGGTGACCGGTAATCCGGTCGTGGTCAAGCCGCATCCGGCAACCGTGCTGCCGTTGGCGCTTACCGTGCAGGTGGCGCAGGAGGTGCTGCAGGAGGCCGGCTTCGATCCGTGGCTGGTTGCGCTCGCCGCCGACAGCCCTGAGGCGCCGATTACCAAGGAGTTGGCGCAGCGCCCCGAGATTCGCCTGATCGATTACACCGGCAGCACCGCCTTTGGCAACTGGCTGGAGCAGCACGCGCGCCAAGCGCAGCTCTATACCGAGAAGGCCGGCGTAAACTCGGTGGTCATCGATTCCACCGACAATTTGCAAGGCCTGATCCGTAACCTCGCCTTCTCGCTCAGTCTTTACTCGGGGCAGATGTGTACCACACCGCAGAATATTTATGTCCCGCACGACGGCATCGAGACCGAACAGGGCCGGCTGAGCCACGTTGAGATCGCGCAGGCGCTCGCAGATGGAGTGCGGCGGCTACTCTCCGACGCCGATCGGGCCGCCGAACTACTGGGCGCCATTCAGTCCGAGGACACCGTTCGGCGCATAGAGGAAGCGACGCGGCTCGGCGAGGTGGTGCTTGCCTCCGAGCCGCGCCGGCACACAAGGTTTCCCGATGCCCGCATGCGCACCCCACTGATACTCCAGGTGGCCGCTAAGGAGAGCGATTGCTATTACCAAGAACGCTTTGGCCCAATCTCCTTTATCGTTGCCACCGACTCCACAGCCGAGAGCATCGAGCGCGCACGTGAGTCGGCCTTAGCACACGGGGCTATTACCTGGTCGGTTTACTCCAACGAGGAGACCGTGCTGGCACGCATGGAGCATGCGGCGCTGGATGCCGGGGTCGCGCTGTCCTGCAATCTCACCGGCGGGGTATACGTCAATCAATCGGCCGCTTTCAGTGACTTTCACGCCACCGGCGCCAACCCGGCGGCGAATGCCTGTCTATGCGACTCCGCCTTCGTCGCCAATCGCTTCCGCGTGGTGCAAAGCCGCCGACATGCGGCCTGAGTGCGGTCGACGCGAGCAAGAAAGAGGCGGGGTCAAGTTTAGCATCATGCGCTCCGGATCCAGCTGATGGTGGTGGATTATGCTAATAATCGCGAACGCATAATACTAGATTTGACGCCTACCCCCCCTTAAATGGGGTATGAAGTGTGGGCGGCGATTGTGTCGCAGCGCAATAGTACCCATCCACATAGTAGAGGAGACACGCAATGGCTAAGGGCATGACACAGAAGAAATTGACCAAGAAAAAACCAGCCAAGACGATGAAGGAAAAACGCGCCGACAAGGCTGCCAAGAAGAGGGGCTAATA
>JAKDMK010000095.1 GCA_030452365.1 Nitrococcus sp. | reverse complement strand
GCGACCCGGCTGCCGATGCTGGCGCCGCGCGGCGCGCCGATACTGAAGGGCACCGCAAGCAAAATCATCGCCGCGGTCGTCAGCGGCAGTCCCAGTTTCTGCCAAAGCATAACGGCGTACACACTCGCTGCCTGCCCGGTACTACGTAAATACTGCACGTAGCCGTAGAGCTGCAGCGGCGATAGGCTCTCGGCCGGCTTCTGCAATAGGCGGATCTGAGCAGGGGTCAAAAAGGTCTGCCACGCCATACTGGAGCGCCGGGTCGTTACCGGTATACCGGCCACGAAAGTCTTGATGAGCACATCGTGCAGCCGCCATGGCTCGCGCCTACGAATCTCCGCGTAACCGGCATAAATATACCGCACGAGCTCGCCTTCGGCATTGAAATGGAAGATCTCGATGTCTGCCGGGATACGACCCAGGCGCAAGGTGCCGACCCGGAGTACGTGATCGCCGCGCTGTGCCCACAGTGCGGCCCCACTCTCCAGCCCGGAATCGCTGCCACCGCTCAAGGCATCGGAGCGCATATCGAAGGCGCGCTGTTGGAGCGGGGAAGCGATGAACTGATCGGTTGCAGCCAACAGCAGGATCAAAACAATACCGGATTTGAGCGCTGCAAGCGCAATTTGCCCAGGTGAAACGCCGACCGATCGCAGCGCGGTGAGCTCCCGGTGGCTCGCCAGGATACCAAGGGCGAGGATGCTGCCCAAAAGCGCGACAAAGGGCCCAAGCGCGATTAGCCGCCGTGGCAGGGTGAGCCCGACATAGGCAAACGCCTGAGCGATCCCGTAGTGGCCCTGGTCGGTCGCGTCCAACTGCTCTACCAGGTCAACGAAGCTGAACAGCGGCATTAGCACGGCCGCTGCCAGCACGAAACCACCCGCCACGGCACGCATGAGATAACGATCCGCCGTCTTCATGCCCGTGATGGCCGAGGCCATTTGTGCATATCGCGGCTGACTAGGATGGCAAGCGCGAGCAGCATAAGCGCATCGACCCACCAGATTCCCGGTATGGCCGCAACCGCACCATGTTCCACCCAAGTCCTCGCTATGCTGCTGGCGATGTAAATCAAGGTGTAGACCAGCGCCGCAAGCAGAATTTTGGAGAAGCGGCCGCGTCGCGGCGGCGTACGGCTGAGCGGCACACCGAACAGTGCGAGCAGCAGGGTCGTCAGGGGGAGGGAGAGGCGCCACTGCAATTCGGCAAGCTCAGCGGCCTCATCCGAGCGAACAAGCGCGGCCGTGGACGCCGCCTTGCGCTTATAGCCTACCTCCGGCTGCGGCTGCGCTAGGTGCAGCGAGAGCTCGCCAAAGTGCAGAATACGGTCTTCGCTCCCGCTCCGATCGAGCGCGTAGGCGACCCCATTGTGCAGTACCAGCAGCGATTCGCCCTCCTGCTCCGCTGGGACCAGCCGCGCTTGCTGAGCCCTAATCAAGCGCGTCTCATGCGTGCCGCGATCATAGATCAGCACGCCGCGCAGTACGCCTCGTTGGCTGTCCACATCCTGAGCGAGAATCATGCGCTCGGCCTTTGCATCCACGTAGAAGCGCCCTGGGCTCAGCTGATCCAGCGGGAGCTGCGCCTGCGCGCGCGCCTCGATTTGATAGGCCTGCTGGTAGGCCCAGGGACGGCCGAGCAACGACAGCGCCCCTACGGCAAGCACCACCGGTAGAGCGAGCAGGAATATCGCCCAGTAAATACGCAGCGAGCTGATGCCAACGGCAGAGAGGACGGTCATCTCGTGATCGTTGTAGAGTCGACCGAGTCCGATCACCACGGAGACATAGAGCGCGACGGGAAGGAGCACCTCGAGCGCAATCAAGGTCCTCAACACGACGATCAGCGCAATCGCATGCATCCCAAGCGTCGCGCTGAGCGCGTCCGCCAAATAGCGCCCGGCGATATAGCTCGCAAAGATAAAGCTCAAGATGCAGAGCACGGCAACCAGCGGGCGTCCGACCTCGGCGATAAGGTAGCGTTCGATCAGCAACACGGGTTTCGGGCCTGTTGACATCCACCCACGACGCCGCGCGAATCAGCCGCTAGCGCTGCGGCTCGCTATCTCCTGCCGCGCCATCTCGCTCGCTCAGAACCGCCTCGGCGAGATGCCGGTCGGCCGGCGTGTCGACGTCCACCGCCGCCTCCGGATAGGGCAGGATAACAGCGCCGATGCGCATCTCCAGGCGGCGTGAAAGCTGCTGCAGGGCTTGCTCCAGAGTGAGCAGGCCCAAGGCATAGTCCGCCATGGCGCGCAATCCGAGCAACCGCGTGACCACTCGCCATGGCCGCTTGCGGTCCTGCTCAACACGGTGCCAGAATTGCGCCATCTGCCTCCCCCGAGGGGTCAAGAATGCAATCAGATTACAGCCACAATAGGGCCCTCCGCGCAGGCGGAAGGCTGTCCGTCTGGAGCCCGGGAAGCGGGCCACCACGGCCTGGTGCTCTGCGAGCGCGACTGCCACGTCCCAGTTGCCGAGACGCGCCTGGCGCAGAAAAAAGCCAACCATCTGCGAGCTGAGCAGCGCATGATCCGCTGTCGTCAGTAACGTGGGCCGCTCTGGCGGTATGGCCGCAAATGCGCTAAGTGCGCTCGCGCTCGGCGAATCGGCACAGTCGATACAGTCGATGCGCTGGGATATGAATAGCTCCTGGAGCTCTGGCAAGCCCTCCATCACGTCCGGCCGCGGCCCGCAAACGATGATTCGATCGACCGGCGCGCACTCCCGCAGCGCCTGCAGCACCCGCTGCAGCATCGGGATCCCGGCTACGGGCGCGAGTGCCTTGCAGCGCGTGCCGGCCTCGATGGCCACAGCGTCCGGACTCTTGCGATCGGCCGCCAACACGATGGCCGTTACGCTCTCGGGTGCCAAATCAGCCATGATTGGCAGGGCGTCTATTGTGTGCATTTGTCCTCATACCCGGCAAACCGCGTTGGCTTCCGGCAGCGGTTTCTGATAGAGCCGGTAGCGCTTGTAGGGCTTGGTACCGATATTCTCCAATATGTTGCGCATGCCCGCGTTGTCCTCGAGGATCCAGGACATCTCCACGGCCTCAATGCCGTTCGCCATCACCGGCTTTTGAATCGCCGCAATCAGCGTGAGCGCAAGCGCCGGTCCGAGAAGACTGAACTGGTAGCACTTGCTCACACCCATGAGCGGGATTCGACCGGTCTGTGGAGAGCGCACCTTCAATCGCCACAGCAGCTTAATCCAGCCGAAAGGCATTAGGCGGCCGTTGAGATCACGGATCGCCTCATTGATATTTGGCAATGCCACGATAAAAGCGGCCGGCACGCCATCGACCTCGGCGATCTGGATAAGATCGTAGGCAACAAACAAGCGCAGATTACGTCCCAGCTCGTCGAACTCCGGCCGGGTGAATGGCACGAATCCCCAGTTTTCAGACCAGGCATCATTGAAAATCTCGCGCAAAGCCTCCAGATCCTCCGCAAAGCGCTTGCGACTTATCGGCCGTACATGAATCCGATTTTGACATCGCGCCACAAGACGGCGCATTGGCGGAGTGAAAGATAGATCGGTGGCTTGTATCCAGTAGGCGAGGAGATCCTTGGCCGCACTATAACCTTGCTCTTCCAGACGATGGGCGTAATAGGTCCGGGCGTGCCCCATCATGAACATGGGTGGACGATCGAAGCCTTGCACTAGTAGACCGCACTCGTCGTTGATGGACAAGTTGAACGGCCCGACCACGCGCCGGGCACCGCGGTTGCGCAGCCAATCCTCGGCCTGCGCCGTCAAGGCCGCGAAAACGGCGGCATCGTCCTCTGCCTCGATCATTCCGAAGTAGCCGGTTTGATCCCTGTGGTATTGTTGATACAGCCGATCGAGCTGAGCGGTGATCCGCCCTACCGGTTGGCGGCCGCGCCAGGCAATCCAACCTTGCCAATCAAGGTGCTGGAACAGTGGATTGTGCTTCGACAGATGCTGACGACGCTCGAGTGTCAAAGGCTGCACCCAATGGGGATCTTTGTGGTAAAATTGTCGCGGTAGATCCAGGAATGTCGCAAAATCACCACGCCGCTCGATCGGTCGAACGACGATCGGCCAATCACGATGCCGGTAATTCTTGCGATAATCCGCTGCGGCGCGCTTTTCCATGTAAGGCAATCTCCCGCGCCCAGGCCCGAATGGGGCAAGGACAGGCCGGACGGCTTTCCAGTCCGACCACGGTTATTGTGAACTACTTCCGCGACCCAATATCTAGAGGTAGTAATTATATGCAGCCATGATGCTTCATCACGGCATGAACATCATACTTGTTTTTATATGATTATTGTTTCATATTCATGTAGACTCTGAACTTCACGTAGACTCTCAAGTTCTATGTAGAGTGAACTTCGCTGTAGGTGCCATGCAAAACCCCCGTTCGGATCTGGGCAATCAGCGGCTGAATCTTACGCTGCGAAAGCGCGCTACGCTGCACGCCCATGCATCGAAAAATGCACACCGGCAGGTGCGGCAGCGACTGAAAAAGGTTACGCTGTGCTCCCGTACCTGCTTGCCCAAGGAAGCCCAAGGTGCGTGCCATCAGCGTAGTACGGAAATTTCCAGTGAACGCCGCACGGTGATCGCCGACCCCCAGCCGGCCAAGCACAGCGACCGAGCCATTTGGCGGGCACTGCAACTACGCCCTGCCGCACAGAACGCCCTGCAAGCGCCATTAGTCCGCGCGGCGGGCATTTGGCGGCCCACTATCGCGGCGCGGCAACAGGCAATGCTATTGGCCCGCTCAGGCGAGCCTTGCATGGAGGCGAGCGCGAGTGCCGATGCGCGGCCTAGCGCAGCGGTCGGAGAGCTTGGACAAAGGAAAGCGGAAGGTACCTGAATTGATTACTACGGCAACGCCAACAATCAATATTCACCCTCTGCGCTGTGCAGATTTTGCAACGCTCGCGCAAGCGTTGGACTACGCCGCGCAAGGCGTCACTGGGTATAATTTTTACGACGGTCGCGGGAAGCTGTCGGCGGTGCTTTCCGACGCCGAGCTGCGGCGGCGGGCTTTGGCCACTGCCAAGCGCCTCCACGGGCTCGGGTTACGGCGAGGAGAGCGGGTCGCGCTGATCGCCGAGACATCGCCCGAGTTCATGGAATTCTTTTACGCATGTCAGTACGGCGGTTTTGTCCCGGTTCCTCTGCCTATCACCATCAATCTGGGCAGCCGGGAGAGCTATATCGAGCGGCTTCGTCGCCTGCTCTATAGCTGCGCTCCGGCGGCGGCGATGGCACCCGCGGAGTTTCTCGCGTTTTTGCAGGAGGCCGCGAACGGTATCGACGGTCTGCGCAAGGTCGCCAGCCCGGAGGAATTCTATGCGCTCGATGAGCCGGCGGTACAGCTTGACCCCAGCGGTCCAGATGATATCGCCTATCTGCAATACACCTCCGGGAGCACACGCTTTCCTCGAGGGGTGGTGATTACCCAGAAGGCCGTTATGGCTAACCTGGCGGGCATCGTCGGCCCCGGGCTCGGCGTGCGCTCCGGAGATCGCTGCGTCTCTTGGTTGCCTTTTTACCACGACATGGGCTTGGTTGGGTTTGTCCTTGGCCCGTTGGCATCGCAGCTCTCCGTGGATTACCTGGGCACTCGGGATTTTGCCATGCGCCCGCGGCAATGGCTATCGCTGCTCAGCAATAATCAAGGCACGATCGCCTTTTCACCCCCTTTCGGCTATGACATCTGCGCCCGACGCGTGCACCAAACCGAGATCAGTCGTTACGATCTGAGCTCTTGGCGCGTAGCCGGGGTCGGCGCGGAGACGGTCTATGCCGAAACACTGGAGCGCTTTGCCGACTTCCTCGCGCCAGCGGGCTTCAGCCGGCGCGCCTTCCTGCCTTGTTACGGGCTGGCGGAAAGCTCGCTCGCAGTTAGTTTTGCAGCGCTCGACCAGGGCATATTGGTGGACCACGTCGACCGCAGGGCCTTGGAAGGCCATATGCGCGCGAGTGTCATCGCCCCGGAGCCTGGTCGCGGTGAGCGGGTTAGCGCTTTCGTCAACTGTGGTCGACCATTGCCCGGGCACGAGGTGATCGTCCGTGATGATGATGGCAAGCCGTTGCCCTATCGTCATGTCGGCGTCGTAAGTGTCAAGGGACCGAGCCTGATGTCCGGCTATTTCCGCGACGCGGTCAGCACGCACGTTGCCCTCGGACGGGATGGCTGGCTCAATACCGGCGATCTCGGGTACCTGACCGAGGCCGGCCTGTTCATCACGGGACGGTGCAAAGACCTGATCATCGTCAATGGCCGCAATATATGGCCCCAGGACATGGAGCGCCTCGCGGAAGAACAACCGGAGGTGCGCGTCGGCGATGTTACGGCCTTCGTCGCGACCCATCCCCAGGGGGGCGAGGTCGTGGTCATGCTGGTGCAATGCCGGCTGACCGAGGACACACGCCGCGCAGACTTGGTAAGCCGGTTGCAACGAATGATCTACGGCGAGTTCGGCATCAATTGCCGCATCGAGCTCGTCCCACCCAAGACCCTGCCACGGACGTCCTCGGGCAAGCTCTCCCGGGCGGAAGCCAGGCGGCGTTTTGTACAATGTGTCGGCTGGGATAGGCCGAACGAGGAAGCCATAGCGGACGCGCCCAAAGCCGTGGCATCGGGCTGACTTTATGTCATGCCGGGTGTCGTGGCGCTAACCGGCGCGACGGGCTTTATCGGCGGCGCGTTGTGCGGGCCGCTCATCCGCGCCGGTTGGCAAGTTCGCGCGCTTGTGCGGCGCGGCTCGGACGCTGTTCTCCCCACGCAAATCGAGTGCATCCCTGGCGATCTCGACAATGCCGCCGCGTTGGGGGGGCTCGTGGCCGAGGTCGATGCCGTCATCCACTGTGCAGGTGTGGTGCGTGGCCGCTGTGCCGAGCGCTTCGAACGGGTCAACGTTGGCGGCTGCGAACGCATATTACGGGCCACCCGCGCCGCCTCTCCGCGCGCTCGTTTCCTTTTCATGTCGTCGCTTGCCGCCCGTGAGCCGACGCTATCCTGGTACGCCGCCTCCAAGCGCCACGCCGAGGAAGCTGTGCAGCACAAGGCACAAGCGCTTACGGCTACCGTCTTCCGCCCTACGGCAGTATACGGGCCCGGCGATCGGGAGCTCAGACCCCTCCTTCGACTTCTGCGCCACGGCCTGCTGCCTATTCCGGGCAGCCGCGAGGCACGGTTGACCCTGTTGCATGTGCATGATCTGGTCGCAGCCGTACTGCGCTGGCTCGATGTCTCCCCGCCCATCGCGGGAACGTTCGATCTCCATGACGGCCGGGCTGGCGGCTACACTTGGCAGAGCCTCGCCGCGATCGCCGGCCGGGCTTACGGGCGTCCGGTGCGCGCACTGCCTCTGCCGCAGACCGCTCTAAGCCTGGCTGGGAGCGTCAATCTCCGGCTCGCGCGGTGGCTGCGCTACGAACCGATGCTTACCCCGGGGAAACTACGCGAACTTCGGCATCCCGACTGGATGTGCGACAATGGCGCGCTCGCAGCGGCGCTCGGCTGGCAACCCAGGATCGATTTCGAGCGCGCGTTGCGGGAAGGACTGATCGAATAAGCCACAGGGTTCGGGCGGGGCGGACAGGCCATGGCGGATTATGAACAAATTCTGGAGCGGCTCTATACCCACCTGCGCCCAATGGCGCCGGCAGACACAATTTTGGACGAGGACACCGACCTCGTTAGCGGGCTTGGTCTGGACTCCGTCAATGTCATGGACCTGTTGCTGGAAATCGAAGAAGACTTCGACATATCCGTGCCGCTGAACGTTCTAGCCGACATTCGCACCCTCAGCGATCTCGCCCATTCAATCGCTCGATTGGTGGAGAAGGGATGATGGGATTGTTCGATAAGTTCAATAAACTCGTCACCGACCGCGCCGAGCTCTTTGCCACCCCCCCGAACGCCGGTTGCACCCCGAAAGCGGCGGGGTTAACCGCGGCCG
>JAKDMK010000094.1 GCA_030452365.1 Nitrococcus sp. | reverse complement strand
AGCCCTTTCCCTCTAAACCTCTGACTGACCCTTTTACTCTCCAGTGCAGCGTGTATCATCTTGCCAGCGTCATAGCCTTTCTGGTAGGAAGCGGTCGTCGGTTCGGTGTCGGAGTCATCCCGCCAGCACGCGGGCCAGATCGTCGATGCTGGGTTCGGCGCCAGCCGCCACCTCTTGTCAATTCCTCTCGGAGCCTTGTGTTTTGAACGGCAACTGGAGTGACGGCCTGCGCATCGGAGCAGACGCGCTGGAACAGGTCGTACATCTGTCGCACCTGATCGGCGCCGACGCCCGGCTCGTTCAACCCGGCGGGGGCAACACATCGGTCAAGATCGTTGTACCGAACAAACACGGCGCTGACGAGGCGCGGCTGCTGGTCAAGGGGAGCGGGACCGATCTACGCACCATCGACCGATCCGGATTCGCCGCACTCTCGCTCGCCGAGTTGAGCGAGTTGCGCGAGCAGGAGACGATGACCGATGCAGAAATGATGGCGTTCATGGCGCACTGCATGGTCGATCCCAACGCGCCCGCGCCGAGCGTCGAAACACCCCTGCATTCGATCCTGCCCTACACCGTCATCGCGCATACGCATGACGTTGCCACCATGAGCCTCACCAATCTCGCAGATCCGGTTGCCGAAAGACTTATTCGCGAGATATTCGAAGAGAAAATCTTCTACGCGCCGTATGTGCGGCCGGGTTTCCCGCTCGCGCGGGCCGTGAGCCAGATCGCGGGCGACATTCCAGCAAACGCGATCGGTATGACGCTCGCACACCATGGTCTGGTGGTGTGGGGGCAAGACGCCGAGGAGACCTACCAGCGGCTGCGCACAACCGTAGGCCGCATCGACGAATACCTCGCCACCTGTCGCCGTGGCAAGCGCATACTTGGTGCTGTCGCAAAACCCGAGCTTTCAGTCGAGCAGCGACACCGGCGGGCGATCGGCCTGCTGCCTGTAATTCGAGGAGCGCTGGGTTCTGGTCCACGCGTCATTCTGCATTTCGACGACAGTGATGAGATTCGTTCTCGACTCACCAACCGTTTCCGTGCAGCGTCACAACGCGGCATGACGACGCCGGAGCATATTCTGCGGGCCGGGCGACTTCCCGTGTGGCTCGATCTGGACCTCGACGCTTGCGACGAACACATCACCAGATGCGCGCGCGAGCAGCTCGCTGCCGCACATCAACAGTATCTCGCCTACCATGAGCGCCAGGCGCGGGCGGACCTCGCCCCGCTCTCCGATTGGGCCAAGGTGGTGCTCGTTCCCGGGCTGGGGATGGTCACCGCTTTCAAGGACAAAAACAGTGCGCTGACCGCCAACACCTGCTACCGGGCCGGGATGGAGAGCATCGAGAACGCGGAGGCCGCGGGTGGCTTTCGGTTTCTCTCCGACGAGCAGGTCTTCGAGTTCGAATACTGGCCGCTGGAGCGGCGCAAGGTGGACGCCGCCATTCAGCGCGAACTCTCCCAACAGCTCCTGCCGCGCCACGTCGTTGTGATCATCGGCGGCGCAAGCGGGATCGGGTTGGCCGCCGCACACCGATTCGCGCAAGAAGGGGCCAACGTCGTCGTCGCTGACCTCGACGAGGCGGCGGCCCAGCGTGTCGCCGAGGATGTGGCGCGGGAACACCCTGGGACGGTGACGGCCGCCGCGGTCGATGTGCGGGAGGACGCATCCATCGCCGCCCTCATGGATCGCGCCGTTTTGGAGTACGGCGGTCTGGACTGCCTGTTCTATACGGCGGGACGCGCTCCGCGCTTTGCCTCCGTGCTCGACGTCGAGCGCACGGACCTCGTCCAACAGCTTGAAGTTCATTATCTGGGCGCGGTGATGGCCGTGCGCGCCGCCGCTCGCGTCATGGTGCGCCAAGGCATAGGAGGTTCGATCGTCGCGTCGGTGTCGAAAGCCGCGATAGCGCCCGCCCGCGATGCTGTGGCCTATGGCGCAAGTAAGGCAGCGCTGATGCAGGCACTGCGAGTGGCAGCCATCGAGTTGGGCCAGCACGGCATCCGCGTAAACGCCATCAACGCCGATCAGATCGACACGCCGATGTTCCGGCAGTTCGTCGCAGAGCGCGCACGCGGCAGCGGCGTCACCATCGAGGAACAACTCGAGCGTTACCGCACCCGCAACGCGATGGGCGTTTCGTTAATTCCCGCGCAGGCCGTAGCCGATATGGCCGTCCTCCTCGCATCCAGGAAGTTTGCGTTCACAACGGGCGACATTCTCACGATAGACGGCGGCCTCCCCGACGCCTTTCCCAGGTAGTCGGCTCAAACATGAAGCAATGTTCAGGTCGGACTCACGGCGGCGTTGCATGGGCAGCCGAACTAACCCACTGATCATCGAATCGTCGGACGACACCACAACGGAGGAGAGGAATGCCACTGAAACACTACGGGGTGCTCAAAGGCAAAGCCATTGGCGGCAAGCGAGAAGACGAGCCCGAGTCTCCACACTATCAAGTTCGTATACAGGCAGGAGCAGTTCAATATCGGATTGCGGTAAATGTGAAATCCCAACTCAGCCCGTCAGAGCTGTTGTTTTTGGCCGACCATGATTTTCAACACCCGATCACGGCCTCTCTGCCAGGCTTGCCTATAGGATTCACACCGTTGCCGAGTCAGCCTGGAGGGCTGGCGCTCGATTTTATTCGCGGCAATCTGTTCAATCGCCTGGACATGAGGCTCCTTCCGCCAAATTTATCCGGCCCAAACAACGATTTGAGCGACCAGATCGAGCACTATGTCGCGCGAGCGATCCAAGAGCCGGATGCGCAGATCTACGCGTTTGGCCAACGCTGGGGTCCGGAGGAAGACAGGCCCGACAAAGTGTTCGGCTTCACCCCAGGTAACGGTATTCACGACATTCACATGAATCAGGGGAATGTTCCACCTCATACCCGTGATGACGGAGTGTGGCAGGATGGGGCCTTTATGTTTGCATTTCCCGGTTCTCCTCAATGGGTGGCGGTCTTCCTTGCCTTTCAGTCTCAAGCGTGGCACACCGATGATGACACCGGTCATACCAGTCCCGACGTGCCGAACCCTGGACCGGGACCGCAGCCCAGTCCTACGGAGCCCGACCATCTCGTCAGAATTGTCGGTGCGCTGGCGAATCCTGTCGGTCCCGCACCGGAACAGGAGACGGTCACATTAATCAATGCCTCACCTGCGCCAGTTAATCTGGAAGGGTGGAAGATTGCTGATCGGCTCAAGAGGACCCACACCCTCACCGGTGTCATAAACCCCGGCGCTACGCTCGTGGTCACGTTGCCTCAGGATGTTCACTTGGGGAATCAGGGTGGCATTCTTACTCTGCTGAACAGCAAGGGCTTGAAGGTGGATGGCGTCTCGTATACTGCTCAGCACGCACAAAAAGAAGGGTGGACGATCGTGTTCTAGGGTGGATAAGCGCAGCGCATCCACCGGCAAGCCTCCGGATTCAGCGAGCGAAGAAAACCGCCGCCATCGCAAGCCCAATGATTATGATGCCGTAGCGGACATAGGTTGGCTTCATGCGGCGCGCCCAGCGCGCGCCCAAATAACCGCCGGCGGTTGCCGCGAGCATCATCACCAATGCCTCCGGCCAGGAGACGATACCACCCCAAGCATAAACCGCTACGGCGATCGTCGTTAGCAACGCGGAGACCAGATTCTTCAGCCCGTTGGCGGCATTCAAATCGGCTAGGCCGAGCGCGCTGAAAAGGGCCAGCAGAGCGATACCAAGGCCGCCGCTGAAGTAACCGCCATAGAGAGCGAGGAAAAATACGCTAAGCAGGACCACGGGCAAGCTAGCCGTGCTCCGCTCGCTGCCTGCTCCGCGCAATCGCGGACCCAGAGCAAACGCGGCCGTGGCGGCGAGCAATAACCACGGGATCATGGCATCGAACACTCGATTCGGCGTAAGCACGAGCAGCGCAGCGCCTGCCACCCCGCCTGCCAGGCTCGCCGCCACCAAGCCCCGTAGTGAAAACTCGCTCGGTATGTCTTCCCTGAACCCGAGCGTGCTCGATATGTAGCCAGGCAATAGCGCCACTGTCCCCGTCGCATTGGCGGCAACGGGCGGTAAGCCGACGAATATCAGCGCCGGCAGCGTCAGAAAGCTGCCACCACCGGCAGCGGCGTTGAGCGTGCCGGCAACAAAGGCGGCAAGGAGCAGCAGCGGCAAATCGGCCAAGAGATCAACGGTCATGGGTTAGCGGGCTTTGCGATTACCAACCGATCAGGCGAATAGGGCGCGCAGATCCACGCTCGATTCTTGGCCGATTTGGTCAAAGTGCTGATCCAGCCAATGGCTCGCGGCACGGTGGCCCATCCCACGCAGTGCCTGCAGGAACTCCCATTCGGCATTGAGCTTGCTTGAGGCATCCAAGAGCTTGAGCTCCGCCTCTCCGTCGATGCGGTGAATAAGCATACGCTTGTATCGCACCGGGTTCAGGCTGCCCTCATCAAGCTGCCGGGTTACGAATTCGATGGCACGCAGCTCGCCCATCAGGCTGCTGTTGAAGGTGATTTCATTGACGCGATCCAAAATATCCCGAGCGCTCTTAGGGGTACCCGGCGCATCGATCGGGTTGATCTGAACGATCACGATATCGCGCGTCGCGCATCGATAGATGAACGGATGCAAAGCCGGATTGCCCATGTAGCCGCCATCCCAATAGCCCTCGCCCTCGATCTCCACGGCCTGGAAAAGGTGCGGCAGACAGGCGGAGGCCATGATGGTGTCGGGTGAGAGCTCGGGGTTGGTGAAAATCCGTGCCCGCCCGGTGCGCACGTTGGTCGCCGAGATGAAGAGCTTGATTCCGGGACCGCAACGCACGGCATCGAAATCGACATGCTGCGCGAGGAAGTCCCTCAGCGGGTTCAGGTTGAGCGGGTTGAGTTCATAGGGCGAGGCCAGGCGGCTCACCAGATCGAGCATTAGGTACCCTGGTGAGTTGTTGAGGCTCCAATTGCCCATAATCCGATCCCAAGGAGTCCGTTGTATCAGACTTAGATAACTCGACTGGCTGGCCGCTTGCCAGAACTTGTACAAAGCATCACGCGCGCCCGCGCGATCATTCTTCTCAAAGCCATCGGCAAGCACCACGGCATTCATCGCGCCCGCACTGGTGCCGCTGATCGCCTCTATCGTGATCCGCTCATCCTCCAGCATCCGGTCCAGCACGCCCCAGGTGAACGCGCCGTGAGCGCCGCCGCCTTGCAGCGCCAGATTGATCCCCTTGGGCTGATTCTGCGCGCTGCGCTTTCGCTGCTTGGCCGGGTTCGGGCTCTGCCGCGGGCTGCCGCTCATTGCGCCGTCCAGCCCCCGTCCATGGGCAAAGCGCTGCCCGTGATGGCGGCCGCCGCATCGCTGGCCAGATACACGACCAACGCGCCGACCTGCTCGGGTTGTACGAACTGCTTGGTCGGCTGCGCCGCCAGCAGCACATCACGCAGCACGGCTTCGCGGCTGATCCCGCGTGCTTTGGCGGTGTCCGCAATCTGCCCTTCCACCAGCGGCGTTTGCACATAGCCCGGACAGATGGCGTTACAGGTGATGCCCGCTTCCGCCACCTCCAGCGCAATGGTCTTGGTCAGACCGACCATGCCGTGCTTGGCGGCAACGTAAGCGGATTTGTAAGGCGATGCCACCAGAGCGTGCGCCGAGGCGATGTTGATGATGCGGCCCCAACCGTTCGCCTTCATTTTCGGCAAGGCGGCGCGTGTCGTATGAAACGCCGAGGATAGATTGATGGCAATGATTGCGTCCCATTTCTCAATGGGAAACTCATCGATGGGCGCGACGAATTGAATGCCGGCGTTGTTCACGAGGATGTCCACGCCGCCAAACGCGTCTGCCGCATCCTCGATCATGGCGCTGATCTGTGCGGGCTGGGTCATATCCGCCCCGGAATACCGCGCCCGCACCCCGTGCTCCTGCTCGATCCCGCGGCGCACGGCTTCGATCTCGGCGGCATCACCAAAACCGTTGAGCATGATATCGCAGCTCGCCGACGCCAGAATGCGGGCGATGGCAAGACCGATGCCACTGGTTGAGCCAGTGATTACCGCCGATTTGCCCTTTAGCATAAAACCTCCCTGATATTACAAAGACAACCAGGCCCATCTGGACTATGCCCCCACGGCTTCAGCGTAGTTTGCCCACAGCGGACCAACAACTGAAAGATGCGCGAGAAACACCTCACCTCGAACAAATCCAACACGGCCCCGGCCTACCCGGACAGTCGCCGGTCGAAGCCGAATGGGCGCGGCTTTCCGAACTGGATCAGCCTCGCGTCGGGATGCACGGGGTTGATGAGATAATTGCAATCGGTCTCGCTCAGCACGGACGGTACGCACAGCAGTGCCGTCTCAGCCGCTACCAGCCAGGCGGTTCCGAGATCGCGCAGCGCCCGTGGCGGATCGAGCGTGCGCCGCCAGTCATCCGGCAGATCATGGCGCACTAGCTGGCTGCGAGACACCGCTTCAGGTACCTCCGCCGGGGCGATCACCAACCGCAGGCTCGCAAGTCGCGGCCGCGGGAAGTGCGCCAGGCATTCGAGCTGCACCAACGCCTGGCTCTGCGCCGTGTAGACCACCGGTATACCTGGGTGGGTCCAGCGGCCAGCCGCCTTGAGGGCGCCCTCTCCTGTCCAGTGACTCTGCTCATATTTCGCCTTGCCTATGCGCCAGAGCGTCAGCGTCATCAGGCGAACAGGCCATGCTCAATGCACATGAGGACTTCCCGGACCCGTTCCGCACCCCAATCGGTTGCCAGCAGCTCGAGCGGTATCTCGCCGTCCAGCATCGGCACCGGCTCGCGCAGCCACGCGCTCGCGGCCTCCTCACTCTCCAGCACGTCTTCGGCCAACGAATAGAGCCGGGCGATCCGGGCTAGGCGATCAGATACAGCCGGCCCCAGCCGCCCGCCCTGCCGGCGTCGCCGCAGCGTGCTAGAGCTGACGGCAAGAACGCGCGCTTCATCGTCGTGCGTCAGATGCAGCTTCCGGCTCAGCGTGACAAGCGCCTGATGCGGCAGCCCCGCCTGGATCAGCTCGTGCAGGTTGCTGCTCATGGCCGGTCCGAATACCTGCTGTCCGCCGAGGATCTCGATCTCCGGGCGCATGGCAAACCTCCCGTCAATTGACCGATTTAATAGTAGCAGATGACACGTCTAGGCGGAAGAAAGGGTCGGCAAACCGTAGGTCGGCATACGGGAGCGCGCGCTGCGGGGACAAATCCTGGGACCGTTGCGCTGGCATTCAGTAGCGGAACAAATCAGAGAGATCCAGCGCGGCCTCGGGCAGCGCCTGCGGCGCAACGCGAGTCAGGTCCTGCTGCTCAACGGTCTCCTGATAAGCGCCATCGTGCGGCCGGTGATAAAGCGTGAGAACCTTGTGCTCCAGATCGACCAGCCAGACTTCCGGCACGCCGTAGCGCGCGTAGAGCGGGAGCTTGATCTGGCGGTCGAAGTCGAGCGAGCTCTCGGCGACCTCTATTAGAAGGATCAGGTCAACGGCGGTAGGGTGCGACTCGCGATAGTAATCCGCTCGCGGCTTGAGCAGAGTGAGGTCGGGCTGCGGCTCGGAATGATCGCCCAAGACGATGGGGTTCTGGACGTGCACGATGGCCTTACCGGCTACCGCTGGTACCAGCAGATTGTTCAGCATTCCGACGATGCCCGCGTGCGGACTGCCGATTGGCGCCATATCGATGATCTCCCCCTCGATCAGCTCGACGCGTTCGGTTGGAGCAAAAACGCCTGCCGTGCCCATCTTGTGATAATCGGCGGTGGTCAGCCGGTGACGCACTTGCTCCATCAACCCGGACATCGAATCTGTTCCTCCAGTCGCAATACAGTCAGTCTAATAAGTGGCTGATTCAGGCGCAACTTGCCGCCGGGCTGCGCGTATCGTATGGAAGTTCCAGCTTACCACCCAGGATCGGTTCCTTGTGTCATGCGCATTTGTGCCC
>JAKDMK010000438.1 GCA_030452365.1 Nitrococcus sp. | reverse complement strand
CCGTCCGGACTCTTGCACAGCTATCGCGTGCTCGCTGGCGCCGGCCTGTTTATCAACCATGTGCAAGCGGGAGATTACGATTCGAGTCTGCTCGACCCGGCGATCTTCGAGAACGACCTTGGCGATGCGGCTACGGAAAGCCGGATAACGGGTGACCCGGGGGAATTATTCAGTCTGCATATCCGTGATAATAAGCGTGAACCGATCATCTAGCCCGATATGGTCAAGGCGTCAGGATGATTTCACGTTCATCCGGCCAGCTTGGCACTTGCTAGTCGATTCAGGCTGATGCCTTGCTCTGCTGCCTGCATCGCCAAGGCACGGTGTACCTCTGGCGGAATACGAACTCTGAATTCGCCGCTGTAGTGTTTTTCCGCGAGAGGCTTAGGCATGGGTTCACCCCTGGCTTGCATATCGACTGCCGCTTCGGCAACCATTTGCCGAATTCCCGATAATGCTTCTTCCGGGGCTGTTGCCAACCAGGATAGGGAGGGAAATTCTACGCACAAGCCCACATGCTCGCCATCCTCCGGTGACCAGGTAACGCGGTAGGTATAGTGATTAACGCTCATTTTGGTGCTCCTTCAACTTGTCGATGGCTAAAAGTACCTGTCGAACCTGATACGCCTTGGCTTTACCTTTGTCATTCTGGATGTTTACGCGAGGATCGCCGGGCCAAGGTGTTTTGAAAATAGTATGGCTGCTACCCGATTGCCGTGGCTTCCCAAAAAATTCCTCGCACACTTGGAGCAAATCTGAGAACCGTACATTTGTCGGTTCCCGCCGCATTTTATCGAGAATTTTTTTGGGGGGATACATCTGCGGATGGTATCAATACTGGCACCATTATGTCAATAAATCATCCCTTAATGTAGAGGATGCCGTGCCGCCTCTTCCTGCGTCAGCTGTCCTTCATCCCATTCTGCATGCGCTTCTTCCAAATCTCATGTTCCGAATCCACCGAAATGCGGGCAAGCCGCCCGAACCGTGGCAAGACCTATCTTCTCCAGCAGAGTGGGACCATCCGAGGTTTCCTTGTAGCCGCCTACCAAGCTGTGCAACTGCGCTTTCGGGTGCGTAGTTGCGCCGTGATTGATCTGTTCCGGCGCACCAGCTTCTTGCACGGCATTGCGCAATTTATCGGCGAGGTGTATCTTCCCGAAATGCGCCTCTACGGTATCCGGCGCGCTGAACAACCACGCTTCAAATTCATGCAGCGCAAGGAAGGGAATGAAACGCTGATGCTCAATCACCGCTGCGAACCGCTCTTGCAGCGCCGCCACCTTGTCGCGGGAATGGCCAGCGCCGAGCGCTTCTTGGTAGCCCGGGAGATCCTCCGGAAAGCCGTAGAAGTCGAGCAGCGTGCTTACCCAGGCATCGCTGTCGTCGGTCAAGGGGCGCAGGCTTCTGAGAATCTGGTTCCAGCTCGACACCCCGCCGCGAAAGCCGCCGCCGCTGGGAATGCGCTTAGTCCAGAGCACGATGGGTGGCTGCACATACACGCCCCGCTGAGCGAGATGTGGTGCGAGAGTGTGCTTGACGAAAATCTCCTCGGACTGACCTTCCACCAGCATCAACAGCCGCGTCATGGGCGGCCGCCGAGAACGTTCTTTTCCCACAGCTCACCGATGCTGAATTCCTCCAGCCAGCCCTTGAGCTTTTCCTCATCCAGACGATTGAAGCTCGTCTTCAGTCCATCGTTCTCCGCGACGATCACGTCTTGCGGTGCGAAGTTATTGAGCAGCGTCACGGACTGTGTCGCCAACATCACCTGCACCCGCTTGGACGCCGCCTCCAGCACCTCGGCCAGGATACGGATGGCGAAGGGGTGTAAGCCAAGCTCCGGCTCATCGAGCAGAATCAGCGCGGGCGGTGATGGTTGCAGCAGCAGCGTGGCGAGGCAGATGAAACGCAAGGTGCCGTCAGACAGCGAATAGGCATCGAAATAGGCATCCGAGCCCTTCTGCCGCCATTCCAGCTTGATCTTCTTCTCGTTGAGCTTGGACGGGGCCAGCACGAATTGCTCGAAGAACGGCGCAACCAACCTGACGTGTTCTTCGATGTGGCGGAACTGCACCGGATGTTTTTCTTGCAACCAGTACAGATAAGCAGGCAGATTGGCCGCGTCGGGCCGGAAGAAGCGGTTATCGTCCACGTCCACCATTTGCTTCGCGGGCGATGTGTCGGAGGTGTCGTGAAAGTGATAAACGACAAGATTCCTCGCCTTGGGGAACACAAACTTCGGAATCTTGTTGCGATAAGACTGCGCGGCCTCTTCCAGCTTGCTTTCCTTGTGGCCCACGGCGATGGGTTCGCCGTAATCCCAGTAGCCGCTGTATTCGACGCGCTCGGACTCGAAAATCAGCGAGTCCTGCGCCGCCTTGAGCTTGAAGCCATAAGAATTCCGGTCGAATGCAAAATCCAGCGACAACGCAGGCGTGGCCTTGCGCCCATGGTGCAAGAAGCGATCCGGCTCGCTGGCGACGTAGATCTGAAGGTTGTGCGTCAGTACCCGTTCCAGTAGCCGGAAAACGCCAATAAGGTTCGATTTGCCCGAGCCGTTCGCGCCAATTACCACATTGAGATCACCCAGTTTCAGCTCGGCGCTCTCGATGGATTTGAAGCCTTCAATTTTCACCTTGCGCAAGGTTTTCATTGGGCCTCCTATGTAATTCTCAATGGAACAGGGCAGCTGGCTTGTTGCCTTCGCGTCGCAGAATCTCTGGCGGATACTCGTTCAAATAATACGAAGTATCGTTATTAATCATACCA
>JAKDMK010000437.1 GCA_030452365.1 Nitrococcus sp. | reverse complement strand
GCTCATTGCCAAACTGCGCCGGGAGGGTGAAGCGTAATGACGCGTGGTATTGCTAAAGCGCTGTTGTTCGCCCTGCTGGTCGTGGGTGGGAGCGCGAACGCGGCATCGGCGCTTTACCCGTTCGTCAATACCGATCAAGCACAGCGGTTCGAGGAATTGACGCGGCAGCTTCGCTGCCTGGTTTGCCAGGGAGAGAGCATCGCGGACTCCAATGCGGATCTAGCAAAGGATCTGCGCAGCCAAGTGCACGATATGCTTGTCGCTGGACACAGTAATGAGCAGATCATCGCTTTCATGACCCATCGCTATGGGGATTTCATTCTTTACAAGCCACCGCTCGCGCCAAGGACTTATCTCCTGTGGGTCGGCCCGTTGCTGCTACTCCTGCTCGCTAGCGCCGCGATGATCTATCGCGTGTGGGGCAGACGCCGCAATTCGCAGTCGGTCCACCTGCAGCAAGCCGAGCGAGAGCGGCTTTCCCGGCTTCTCGATGAATCCGGAGAGCCCAAGACGAGCCGAACGTGGACATGAGCATGGCTTTCTGGATTATTGCGGCGCTGATGGCGCTGCTCGCAATCCTCATTATCGTTGTGCCGATTGCCAGGGGCGCCGGATACCGTCGAGATGGCACGGCAGAGGCGAATATTGCGATTTACCGCCGCCGCATCCGTGAACTCGAGGCCGAACGTGTCGCCGGTTTGATCTCGCAGCAGAACTTTGCTGAGGCGCAAACAGAGATCGATCGCCAATTGCTCGATGATGTAGGCGAGGAGGCGGATGCGGCCGAATCCGGCACGGGCAGTCGCCGTCGTCTGCCTGGCGCCCTCATGGCGTCGTTGCTGGTGCCTGCCGTCGTGGTTGGGTTTTATGCCTGGAACGGTATGCCAAACCTAGCAGTTGGCGGGCCGCCCGATATCCTCCAAGCCAGCGCGCAAGCCCAACTGGAGTTTATTGAAGAGCAGCTGACGCTGTTGAAAGCCCGCTTGCGGCAACACCCGGATGATGGCGACGGCTGGCTCATCCTTGCTCGGACCTACTCACTCCTTGGCCGTTATCAGAATGCCGCGCAGGCCTTCGAAAAGGCACAAGATGTGCTTGGCGTCTCCGCACCCTTACTCGCGGAACGTGCCCAGGCGCTCGCCCGCGCAGCGGACGGGCGCTTTGCCGGCAAACCGGCGCAGCTCCTCGCCCGAGCGTTGAAGCTGGACCCAGGAAATCCCCTGGCGCTTTGGCTCTCCGGGGTCGCGGCCCACCAGCAGGGCGATCACACGCTCGCAACGCAACACTGGCGCGCCGCTCTGGCAACAGTGCCGGCCGAAAGTTTGGCGGCCACAACCATCCGTAATGCGCTCGTGCGCACCGGCGGCCTCGCGCAGGCCTCGCCACCTTCCCCCGCCGTAGACGGAGCGCGCATCGAGGTTTCGGTACAGCTCGATCCCCAGTTCGCCCAGGAGTTTGCGGCCGATACTCCCGTATTTGTTTTCGCCCGGGCCGTGGACGGCCCGCGCATGCCGCTCGCCGTGGTTCGAACCACGGTCGGTCGCTTGCCGCAAACCCTGACTCTGGATGATTCGATGGCGATGGCCGCTGGCGCGAAACTCTCCGCCTTCCGTGAAGTGCTCATCGTGGCCCGTGTATCACCCAGCGGTCAGGCTATGCCGCAGGCCGGCAACGTACAGGGCCGCAGCGGCCCTATCCGAACCGACAGCGACGAGCCGGTCACGCTGGTCATGAACTCGCGCATATAGCGGCCACCGCGGATTCATTGCACCCCCGCCGATAGGGAACGGCCGCGGCCTGGCAAGCCCGCTGCCGTTCCCTATTTTGCTATTCGGTTGCCGCAGTTTGCGAGTTTCTCCTACGTGATCCATAATTGTACAGAATTAATGTACAGGAACAAACGATGGCGGTTGAGTTCACGTTGACGGAAGCGCGCCGGCGATTGAGCGAGCTTTTGGATAGGGCGGAGTCTGGCGAGGAGGTCGTTGTTGTGCGCAGAGGTCATCCACCGATGACACTAGTGCAACATGGGCGCGCGCGAGGGCCGCTGCCTGACATAACGCAGGCAGTTAGAAGCATTGAAGTTCAGGGCGAGACCGTGCTGGAGGTTTTTCTCAAGGAACGGGCGGAGTCGCGTTATTGAAGGCCTACCTGGACACCAGCGTCCTAGTGAGCTACTACACACCGGAGCCACGCCGCTGCGCGGTCGTTGAGCACCTGCGCCAAATCACTGAGCCGACCATCAGCCTGCTGTGCGAGGCGGAATTTCATTCCGCCATTGCACGTAAGCGCAAGACCGGTGAGGCCGGCGCTACCATAGGCAGGGCCTTGGACTTGCTCCATCGGCACCGGCGTGCCGGGTTATACCACGTGATCGCGCTGGAACAACCCCACTTCGCGAAGGCGATGCACCTACTCGACACCGTCACCGTCGCGTTGCGCACGCTCGATGCGCTCCACCTGTCTATTGCAGTGCTCGAAGGTATCGACCTGATAACGGCGGATAGATGTTTGAGCGATGCCGCTGAAGAGATCGCCCATCCTTGCGTGTTTATCACCTGATCACCGGCGCAAGGCGAGCCGCGGGCAGCGGGAGCAACAGGATCCCGTACGGCATTTCGTGCAACCAGCGGGACGATCATGAACGCAGCAATTTTGTTCGAAGACTTGAGCGGGGAGCGCTATACGCAGGAGCAGTGTCATATCGTCGAGACAAGCAACACTCTGGAGGATCCATAGGTGTCCATTGCGAGGGCGCGGGTGGTGCCAGCAGTG
>JAKDMK010000436.1 GCA_030452365.1 Nitrococcus sp. | reverse complement strand
CGCGCAATAGCGCAGCGCCGCAAGTGTATCGGCTGTCTCGCCCGACTGCGAGATGAAGAGCGATAGCCCGTTCTGCTCCAGTGGCGGCTCGCGGTAGCGGAATTCAGAGGCGACGTCGATATCGACCGGCAGCCGCGCATAGCGCTCGAACCAGTATTTGGCGACGCAGCCGGCGTAGTACGCCGTTCCGCAGGCGCTGATGGTAAGACGCGTCAACTCGGCGAAATCGAATGGCAAACTCTCGCGCAGCGCCACGCTCTCGCTCGCCATATCGACATAGTGGCTGAGCGTGTGCGAGATCGTCTCGGGCTGCTCGTAGATCTCCTTGGCCATGAAGTGACGGTGATTGCCCTTGTCGACCAACAGCGTCGAGGCCTGCGACACCTGCTGCTCGCGCTGGATGACGGTGTCTTGCCCATCGCGGATAGTTACGCCATCAGGGGTGATCATTGCCCAGTCGCCATCTTCGAGATAGGTCAGCCGCGAGGTGAAGGGAGCTAGTGCCATAGCGTCGGAGCCCAGATACATCTCGGCCGTGCCATAGCCGATCGCGAGCGGCGCGCCGCGCCGGGCGGCAATCAGCAGCCCCTCTTCGCCTTTGAACAGCAACGCCAGCGCAAACGCGCCGCGCAGGTGCCTGAGCGTCCGGACAACCGCAAGCTCCGGATCGGCACCACGGTCCAGCTCGCGAGTAATCCAAAGCGCGACGGATTCGGTGTCCGTTTGCGTCTGAGGCACGTAGCCGTCATTGGCGAGATCGGCGAGAAGTTCGCGAAAATTCTCGATAATACCGTTGTGCACGACGGCGACCCGCTCAGTGGCATGCGGATGCGCGTTCTGCTCAGTCGGAGCGCCGTGCGTCGCCCAGCGGGTGTGGCCAATGCCGATGCGGCCGTCGAGCGGCTCGAATCCGAGTTTTTGCGCCAAATTATTGAGCTTGCCCTCGGCCCGCCGGCGCATGATCTCGCCGCGCTCGAGCGTTGCAACACCGGCGCTGTCATAACCGCGGTATTCGAGACGCTTCAGCGCATCCACCAGCCGCCCCGCAACCGGCTCGGTGCCGATAATGCCGACAATGCCGCACATGGACTATTTGCCCTCCGATTTGGCTTTCTTCACCGCCGCTGCACGCTCGAAGATCGTCTTGGCGCGTCCCGCCTTGTTCACCTGCCGCTCGCGACCCAGCGCCAGCGCATCCGGCTCCACGTCCTCGGTGATCACGCTGCCACTGGCGACCAGCGCCCCGGTGCCCACTGTCACCGGCGCCACCAGCGACGCGTTGGAGCCGATGAACGCGCCGTCTCCAATGATCGTGTCATGCTTGTTGAAGCCGTCATAGTTCACGGTGATGACGCCGGCGCCGATATTGACCTTTGCACCCACCTCAGCGTCGCCGACATAGCTCAGATGGCTGATCTTGGATCCCGTGCCGATCCTGGCCTTCTTCACCTCGACGAAATTGCCGACCTTGGCCTTCTCGCCAAGTTTGGCGCCCGGACGCAGCCGCGCAAATGGGCCGAGAGAGGCGTTCTCACCGACGCTCGCGCCCTCCAGGTGCGAGAACGCGTGGATCACGGCGCCCGAGGCAACCGTCACGCCGGGGCCGAACCAGACGCTCGGTTCGACCACCACGTCCTGCGCGATCTGGGTATCGTACGAGAAATAGACAGTCGCCGGGTCGATCAGCGTAACGCCATTTCTCATCATTTCCGCGCGCCGGCGCTGCTGAAATAGATACTCGGCGCGCGCCAACTGCGCGCGATCGTTGACGCCCATCACGTCCACCTCGGGCGCGATGCCATAACCCACCCTGTAGCCGGCGGCATTCGCCAGTTCCACAAGATCGGTCGCATAGAATTCGCCCTGTGCATTGTCGCTGCCAACCTTGTCGATCAGCGCGCGGAACACATCGGCGCGGAACGCCAGAATGCAGGCATTGCAGAGTCCGATGCCGCGCTCCTCCTCACTCGCGTCCTTGTGTTCACGGATCGCCAGCAACCGCTCGCCATCGGTGATGAAGCGCCCATATCCTGTCGGGTCGACAGGTTCGAAACCCAGGGCCGCCGCATCCATGCCTGCATCGAGTTTATCGAGCACCACCCGGAAGTTCTCTCCACGCAGGAGCGGGTGGTCACCCAGTACGATGGCGACGTAGCCTTTTGCAGGGCTCCACAAGTCACGCGCCATACCGGCGGCGTGCGCTGTACCCTTGCGCTCGGCCTGCTCGAAGAACACCACGTCCGGATCGATGGCACGGGTCGCCTCGCACACCGCTTCGTGTTCCGGCGCGGTGACCATCGCTACATGCGTCGAGCCGGCAGCGCGCGCCGCGTGTGTCACATGGCCGACGATCGGCATGCCGCCGACCTGGTGCAGCACTTTGGGAAGACGGGAGCGCATGCGCATTCCCTCGCCAGCCGCAAGTATGATCGACACCAGTTCGGTCATGCGAAGGTCTCCCGTGAAGTCCTTTGGTCCCCGACCATTTTCACAGATTTATGGCAGGCAACTGTTGGCGAACAGATAATGTCCACGGCAAAGTCGTGTGGTCCTCGAATGCTGATTCGATGACGAGCCATGGAGCCGTCGTTGGCTAATGCATCTGAGCAGTTTCGGCAATCGGACGTGACCCGCTGGGCGATTGTCGCGCTGGTTTGTGCGGGTTTGGCCGTTCTTGCGGCAAATGTGTCGGCGCTTTTGCCGAGATCGGTACTCGACGGTTTGCATCTCACCCGTCTCGAGGGCGCCTCAGTCGAAAATCTGCGCAGCCTCGTCAC
>JAKDMK010000435.1 GCA_030452365.1 Nitrococcus sp. | reverse complement strand
TGGCGGCATTGAAGCGCGGCGAGGAAGAGCTGATTCCCGCCGAGCTCGGAGACGCCTTGATGCAAGGGGAGAATCCGATTCGGGTCTGGCGCAAGCACCGGGGTGTGAGCCAGGCTGTCCTGGCGGCGGCGGCTGGCATCACCACTGCGCATGTCTCGCAACTGGAGGCGGGCAAGCGGCAGCCCTCCGTCGAGGTATTGCGGGCCCTGGCCCGCAAGCTGGCTGTGGATATGGACGATCTGCTCGCCGGTGACGACGATGCCGCAGATAGCAGTCAGTGAGAATAATTCGAAACTGGAGGGAGAAGCCCGGTGCCTCATTGGAAAAGGCTCCTGCCCGACTGGCCTGGGCCGCGGCAATGTATTTTTGTCAGCGAGTTGGGGCTATGACGCTGGCCGGTGGAGCGGGTTTGTTATCTCGCGTCAGGGATCGATCAGATGCACCCCGGGGAAGTACGTGCGATAGCGATTGGCGTCGCGGGTGACTAGCGCGAGATCTGCCACGGCCGCGTGGGCACCGATGAAGAAGTCTGGTAGCGGCGAGCGCTTGCTGCCACCTCGCCGGCGATACCGAAGAAAGCATTTCCCCGCGAGAAAGGCCGCCTCCCAAGGCAGTGGCGCGCGCAGGAACTCCGTTTTGGGGAGTAACGCCTCCAACTCCTCGACGGTTTCAAGCCCGATGGATACCTCGGCATAGATGATCGGGTTGATCACCAGCGTTCCACTGTCGGCGGCAGCTGCCAGAGCCTGAGACGACCAGTCAAACCAACTCGGATCCTCCTCCAGCACGTCGAGCAGGACGTTGCTGTCGATGAGGTATCCGTTCGCCGCCATCCGTTACTCGCCCCGCGTCAGGGCCATGATCTCGTCAGTGCTCATGCGCACGCTGGCGCGGCCGCGCAGCCGTCGAACAAGCCGGCTCCCTCGGCTGCTGCCTTCAGGGGCCGACAGACGCAAGACGACGCTATCGCCCTGCATCACGAACTGAACCTCCGAATTCGGCCCGATGCCCAGCCGCTCCCGGATATCGCGCGGTATCGTCACCTGTCCCTTACTCGTTACCCTCATGATCGGATACCTCGGTTAAATCCGCCCGAGATCAAAGTAATACTTTGTAATGTAATACTCTTTCCGCCGACGAGTCAATGTCGTTCTACCCGCCTGTACAGCAGCATCCTATCTGCTCTAGCAGTTTGACAGCCGCGTGACCACCTTTCTGACGGTGAGTCGTACCGGTAAAGGCGTCAGTTGTACAACGTTCGGCTCGGTCGGATAATAGGGCTGGTTGCCAGGAGAATGCGCATGGCGCACGTGGCAGGGGCCAAGGGTCAGGTGGTAGTGTCGAAGGGTATTCGCGACCGGCTGGGTGTTCAGCCGGGCTGGATGACCGTTCAGCGACTCGTGGACGGCCATGTAGAGATCTACTTTGTTCCGCCGGACCATCGCCGCTCGCTCAAGGGCGCGCTTGCTGCCCACATCGGTTCGGCGGTGGGCCGGGGCAAGGCGTGGGATGAGGCCAGGAACAGGGCCTGGCAAGCAGTCGCTGAGGAGAAGGGCGGCCGCGATCAGGACGGGGATCGGTGAGGGCCTTACTGGACGCGAGTGTAGTCGTCCGTTATCTGACCGGAGATGAGCCGGCACTGGCCGAACGGGCGGCCGCGAAGGAGCATCGAGTACCGCGTATCTATACATTCGATGGACGATCTGCTGCCCGCAGCGGCAGATTGAGAGGGATGATGCCGGGAGCAGGGCAAGACCCGCGACAGCGGCGCAGCGGAAGGAAGCCTGTGCATTTTCCGAAACCCGCATTGGAGTTTGTCTTTATTGGCGGCCGTTTGCCGCTCGGTGTATCGTAGGCTCGCGATTCGTGGCGCCAGCGGAGCGCCACACACGGAGTGAGAGGGGCAATGAAAACCAAGCAAGGGAGGCACCTATGCTCCGTAGGCTCGCTGCGCTGCCGAGACCGGTCAAGAAGCTGATCATGGTCCTGATGGACCTTGTCCTGCTGCCGTTTGCCGTGTGGGCGGCGTTCGTGCTGCGGCTGGGAGAGCCGTTGCCGCCCCATCTGTTTCGGTTCTGGTGGCTGTTGCCGGCGGTGCCGTTGCTGACCCTGCCGGTGTTGATGCGACTGGGGCTCTACCGCGCGGTGGTGCGCCACATGGGGCCGCAGGCGATGCTGGCGGTGCTCAAGGGGGTTACCATCTCGGCGCTGCTGATGGCGCTGGTGACGGTGATGGCGTCCGCGCCAGGCCTTCCGCGCTCGGTACTGGTGCTCTACTGGATGCTGGCGCTGGTGCTGCTCGGCGGCACGCGTTTCCTCGCGTGCATGCTGTTCCAGACGGTCGGCCTTCGTAACCCGGACAAGGAGTGGGTCGTCATCTACGGCGCCGGCGCGGCGGGGTTGCAATCCGCGGCGGCGCTACGGCACGGCAACGAGTACGAGCCGGTCGCCTTCGTCGACGACAACCCGGCGCTGCGCGGCTCCGTGCTGCAGGGGCTTTCGGTGCACGATTCGGCGGAGCTGCCGGCGGTGATCGAGGACAGGCAGGTCTCCCACATCCTGCTCGCCATGCCGTCGGTGCCGCGCGCACGGCGCCGGCAGGTCCTCGCCCAGCTCGAGACTTTGCCGGTGCACGTGAAGACACTGCCGGGGTTGTCGGATCTGGTGTCCGGCCAGGCGCGCGTAGACGAGTTCCGCGAGGTGGAGATCGAGGATCTGCTCGGCCGCGATCCGGTCGCTCCTAATCTGGACCTGCTGACGGCCTGTATCGAGGGTAAGTCG
>JAKDMK010000434.1 GCA_030452365.1 Nitrococcus sp. | reverse complement strand
GTCGTGCAGGCGGAGTACGAGCCGGGCCTGCACTTCAAGATTCCGGTTTTCCAGGACGCCAAGATTTTCGACCACCGGATACTGTCTCTGAACGCGGAGCCGGAGCGTTACTTCACGGCCGAGAAGAAGAGCATCAACGTCGATTTCTACGTCAAATGGCGGATTGACGACACCGACAAATACTATCGCGCCACCGGCGGCAACGAGCTCAACGCACGCCAGCGGCTGGCGCCGATCATCAAGAATGCGTTGCGGTTCGAGTTCAACTCCAGGCCACTGGATGAACTCATATCCGGCGGCCGCGAGGACGTCACCCGGCAGGTGCTGGCCGAGGCCGACACCGCAACCCGCAAGAACCTGGGCATCGAGGTGGTTGACGTGCGCATCAAGCGTATCGACCTGCCCGAAGGGGTGAGCGAGTCGGTCTACCAGCGCATGCGCGCCGAGCGCAAGGATCTTGCCAACAAGCTGCGCTCGACCGGCAAGGAGCAGAGCGAAATAATCCGCTCCGATGCGGACCGCCAGCGCCAGGTACTGCTGGCCGAGGCGCAAGGCAAGGCGGCCGGTATTCGCGGCGAGGGTGACGCCAAGGCTGCAGGCGTATGGCAAGAATCCAGCCTTTTTCGACTTCTACCGCAGCCTCACGGCCTACCGCAAGGCTTTTGGCGATGGCAAGAGCGTGATGGTGCTGGAACCCGATTCCGCCTTCCTGCGCTACTTCAAGGAAGCCAAGCAGCCCTGATGGGGCGCTAACAGCGGATGCTCACGCATGACTTGTACACGGCCCTGTGTCTTGTGTTGGTGATCGAAGGGCTGGTCTTGTTTGTGGCGCCGGGTGGTTGGCAGAAAATGATGCGCGAGGCGTGTGATCTCGATCCACGGCATTTGCGCATGTTCGGCGCGGCGGCCATGGTGATCGGCGCACTGGTCCTGCAGTTCGTGTATTGAAGAGCGAGCGGAGCACAAATTCATGCTGGGTTGATGTAGTCAACCCGGTGTGCAACTGCTGCGTTGGTTGTCGCAACAGGTGATGAAAACAAGTAGCGAGAGTCGCCCCGGCAGCAAACGGTCGTCTTGCAAGTAATAAAACGTGTAACAAGTTGGGCTCTACCCTGAATCGTGTGGGTGATTTCTACGCTTTGGCGGCCTCAGGATGGAGGTCCAAACCGCCAAGATGGAAGTAGATGGCGTTGCGGAAGCGCTCCTTGTTGCGGAAGCCCCGGCTACGCACTTTGATCAGCTTGATGCGTCCGTTGATGCTTTCGGCACCGCCGTTGTTGGCGTTGAGGAGGATGGCGTTGAGAATGCCCCACAGATGCGCCTTGATGGTTCTGGCCACCTTCTTCACGGGCTCCAGTCGACAGCGCACCGCCCAGGCGAGCCAACGCTTCCACCCCTTCTCGGCCCATGTGCGACTGACGTAGCCCCAAAGGCTCATGGCGAGCTCCTTGAGTGCCCACGCGCGGGCCGTCTTCAAGGCGCTCTCGCGCAAGCTCTTGAAGTCGTGCCACTGGGCACGGCTCATGTTCGCGGGGTTGCGCAACCAGACGTACTTGCTGCGCACCAGATCATCGCGCCCCTGCGCACGCAGTGCCTTGTGTTCCGCACGGCGTACCTTGTCCACGGCATCGCCCAGGTACTTGGCGACATGGAACTTGTCGAAGGCAATCTTGGTGTCGGCCTCCGGTAATGCCGCGCGCGTGGCACCGATGTAGGCTGGCCACATGTCCATCGACACACTCTCGATGGCCGCCCGTTCCGGCTCGCTCAAGCTGTCGTAGTACTCGTCAAGGCTGGTCTGCTTGCGGTCGTCGGCCACGTGCAGCACGGTGGAGCCATCGGAGACGACCGTGACGTAGTCGTGGCCCTTGCGAAAGGCCGTCTCGTCCACGCCGATGTGACGTGAGGGCGTGCGCTTGCGGCGTGCCAACCCACGCTTGACGGCGCGCTGCATGATGCCGTCGATGGCATTCCAGCTCAGCTTCAGCTGCCGAGCCACCGCGGCAATCGAGGCTTCCCGAAGCCAGTCAATCACCAGCGCTTCGAACAGCGCCGTGAAGCCTGACCCCGACTCCGCCCATGGCACCTTCACCAACACCACCCCATGCTCCGGGCACTGCACGCGCGGCACCTCTGCTTGCAGCAGGGTCTTCAGTTGGCACGTGTCCAGGTGCCGCCATCGTCGCACCCGCCGGTCGTAACCGGGACACCGTTTGCCGCAATGCGGACAGCTGTGCCGGGTGCCGGCTTTGGCTTCCACATGAACCGTGACCTCACCGTCGCCGACGGACACATCGACCGCCACGACACGCCATGGCGACTTGATCCCAAGAATCTGCTGGTACAGCTGTTTGTCTCTCATCCCCCTACGCTAAACTACCCACACGATTTGGGGAAGAGCCTTTTCTTATAGGAAAAGGTCCGATGCCGGCACCGAGGTTATCCATGCGAAAGATCAGACAAGTGTTGCGCCTGAAGCATCCCCAGGGGCTGAGCAATCGGCAGATTGCCCGTAGCTGTGCGATCGGGCGGCCGACCGTGACCGAGTATCTGCGTCGGGCCGATGAGGCGGGGCCGGTGCCCGAGGATTGGGATGAGGCGAGCCTGGAACAACGCTTGTTTCCACCTGCGCCAACAATGCCCGCCTGTGAGTGTGGTCTTCCCGATCAGGAATCCTACAGCACGCCGGCATGGCGCGCGTGCGCCACGCATTCGGTGCGATTGCGTGCGCCGAGCTGCTCAAGCAGGGCATGGACGTGGTTGCGCACGGTGTTGACCGACA
>JAKDMK010000433.1 GCA_030452365.1 Nitrococcus sp. | reverse complement strand
TGTCGTGCTGCATGGCGGCAGTATACTGGTCAAGGCGTACGAAAGGGGGGATCAGCAGCTTGCGGCGCTGAGCATTTCATCGAGAAGATTCGTCACCTGCCCGCGGAACACGAGCGCGGAAAGGAGGAGGCAGCTGCGATCCTCGACGCCGCTGACCTGACGATCTCCGACGCTTTTCGAATGATTCTGATGGCCGACCTCCATGCGGACGATTAAACGAACCGCGCAATTCAAGAAGGACTATAAAACGCGAGGCAAAAGCCCAGTATCGAACAACGCTCGCTCAAGACCTCGCTCTTCGCCGCCGATACTCCGTTACCCGAGAATTGCCGAGACCATGCGTTAGCCGCTGATTGGAAAGATTATCGGGATTGCCACATCAGACCCTCCCTGGTGTTGATCTACCGTAAGCCGGACAGTGACACCTTGCAGTTGGTCCGGATTGGCTCCCACAGTGAGCTGAGCCTGTGAGGCGGCTGGGGCGACGCGGAATTGCCATGCGCTGGATCATGCCATCGAGACTAACGCGCAGCTCGCCAAAGCGTTGTATCATTGACCAAACGGCCCAGTTGACAATCCAAATGGCGGGATGGGCGAGAAGCACACAAGGCTTGTAAGTATAAGCAACGGATATCTGATGATTACTCCACGGCAGCGCCCCGCGCGCTACGAAGACCTCTTCGCGCTCCCCGACTACGTCGTGGGGGAAATCATCGGGGGTAAGCTGCATACCCATCCGCGACCGGCGCCGCGGCATGCGCTGGCATTGTCTGCCCTAACTATGGAAATCGGCAGCCCGTTCCACCGCGGTCGAGGTGGCCCGGGCGGCTGGTGGATATTGGACGAGCCCGAGCTGCACATGGGCGAGGATATTCTCGTTCCGGATCTCGCCGGCTGGCGGCGCGAGCGGATGCCGAAGTTGCCCGAGACCGCCTGGTTCGAGCTGGCTCCAGATTGGGTCTGCGAGGTTCTGTCACCGGCCACGGCGAAGCTCGATCGCATGTCGAAGATGCCCCGCTATGCCGCCAATGGCGTGGCCCATTGCTGGCTGGTCGACCCCATTGCCCGTACCCTGGAAACCTTCCCGCTCGGTGATGGCCAATGGCTTTTGCAGGCGAGCTTTGTCGATGAAGCCGACGTGGCCGCGGAGCCATTCGATGCCGTACCCTTTCCTCTCGCCGTCCTGTGGGCGCAATGAGCGCACCCGGGATCACCCGGCGCGGGCTAGATCGGCCATCATCTCCTTAAGAAAACGCGCGGCTTCCCCGCCCGTAACGGCGCGATGATCGAACGACAGCGACAACGGCAGAACCCTATGGACCGCGGGCTCGCCGTCCACCGCCACCACCAGCGGACGAATCTTGCCGGCGCCAATGATCGCCACGGTCGGAGGAACGACCACGGGGTCCGAGTAGCGCCCCGCGATGGTGCCGAAGTTGGATAGGGTAATGGTGTAGCTGCGCATCTCCTCGGGCGGGATGCTGCGTGCCTTGACGTCGGCGACCAGGGCGTCCAAACCGCGGCGCAGATCCTGATCATCGCGATTGCCGACGTCGCGCAAAACCGGGACGAAGAGACCGTCCTCGCTGTCGACAGCGATTCCCAACTCGATCTTCTCCAGCAATCGACGGCCCATCGCGTGGCCATCGTACCAAGCGTTGAGGTTTGGCTCCGCGCGGCAACCGACCACGATAGCGCGGATAAGGCGCAGCGTGATGTCCGTGCCCGGCGCCCAGCATTCCATGTCCACATCGTCGGAGACAGTGACCGGCACGACCTCAGCATGGGCCCGCGTCATGGTGCGAGCCATAGCCCGCCTGACCCCGCGCAGCGGCGTTAGCGGCCCGGCCTCAGCCAATTTCTGCGCCGCGCGCTGCACGTCGTCGCGGGTAATGGTATCGCCCGGGCCAGTAGGGGTGACGACCGCCAAATCGACATCCAGCCGTCGTGCCAGTGCCCGCACTGCCGGCGTCGCCCGAATACCCCGGCCGACCTCCGTCGGCTCCTCCGCGACGATCTCCTCGCCGGCGCGTACCTCACCGACGACGGTGGTGCTGTCGCGGGCAGTCTCGCGGCGTTGGCTCGGCGTGGCCGGTTGCGCCGCGTGGGGCTCAAGCTTTGCCTGATCCTTCGCTTGTGTGTCCTCGAAGACGACCAATACGTCACCGACCTGAATCACATCGCCGGTATCGCCCAGAAGCTCATCGATGCGCCCGCTCTGTGGACTTGGTATCTCCACGATCGCCTTGTCCGTCTCCACGGAGACCAACGGCTGATCACGCTTGATGATGTCACCCACGCGGACGAACCACTCCACGATCTCGGCCTCGGCGAGCCCTTCTCCCAGATCAGGCAGCTTGAAAGTGCTCATGCGAACTCCATGGTCTTGTGTACCGCTGCCATGATGCGCTCAACCGATGGCAGATATTCCTGCTCCAGTGTGAGCAATGGCATGATGGCATCATAACCGGTCACCCGGACTACCGGCGCCAGTAGATTGAGCAGGCCGTGCTCCGCGACGATGGCCGCGATCTCAGCGCCGAAGCCACCGCTGCGGGGCGCTTCGTGGATGATGACGCAACGCCCCGTCTTGGCTACGGACTCCAGCAGCGTCTCCGCATCGAAGGGCCGTAAGGTAGCAGCATCGATCACCTCAGCGCTGATTCCCTCCTCAGCGAGCCGCTCGGCGGCCTGCAGGGTTTCGTGCATCATCGCACCCCAGGTAACCAGTGTGATGTCGGTGCCATCACGAACGACAAAGCACACATCGAGCGGCATGGGTTCG
>JAKDMK010000432.1 GCA_030452365.1 Nitrococcus sp. | reverse complement strand
AGAATTCGGTGTCCGTAGCTCAGATGCGGTGTTATTCCATCCGGCGCGCGATTGAGTATCAGCCACCAGAACAGCAGCCCATCCACGGCCATGCTCCAGTTCATCCAGGCATAGCGCTGCGCGCTCAACATGGCATCGAAGTGAATCGAAGGCGTTAGCCAGAAGTAGATCAAGCCTACGAACAGCACGGTAGCAATCACCGGCTGCTGCACAATACGGTAAGCAACCCGCACGGGAACCAAAAGCGGCCCCAAGAAGCCGCTATGGCGGCGCGCAACTGCCGGTATGCCGAGGGCGAGCACGGCGGCCGGGGCGGACAAGACGATGAGCATCGGACCCAAATGATGCAGCACCAAGTGCTGAATCCGATGGATGAAGAACATGCGCTGCGCGAAGTAATCATAATGAGTCTGCGAGACGAAATACAGCAACGCGACGCCGAGTAAGAACGCAAACGGCTTCCAAAACCCCGCGCGGTGGCCGCTACGACGGCCACGCACCAACCCCGCAATATAAAGGCCTATTGCGAGCGCACATAGCAGCTGGATAGCTAGCGATGGCTCCCACGGCTTTAGGAACTCAAGTATTGAAGACATCGCGTCGAATAGGGTACGAATACCGTCCGCAAATAACCGCCGCTCGGCGGCGACCATGCCACAAGGCGATGAACATAGCATAGCCTTGCTGATTCGCCTAGGGTAGTCTGGATTAAATACGGGTCTGAGTGGGATGGCACTTACTTAATCTCCAATTCATTGATTGTTTGGAATAAAACGATGCTTTCGTAGAGTGGATAAGCGCAGCGCATCCACGGAAAAGGCTTTAAATCAGATGGTGGTAGATGCGCTAACGCTTATCCACCCTGCGCGTTCTCGGAATTACGTGTTTATAATCAGGAAATTAAAGGTTAAGTAAGTGCCGTTCCACTCTGACTCCATTTTGCCTATACCTTTGTACCTGACGATCCTGCTGCTGAGCCTCGCCGGGCTTGCCCACGCGCAATGTCCGTCCAGCCCTACCGCCACCGTTCAGGCCATCAAAGGAGTGGGATCGAAGCCGCTGGCGCCCGGCCTTCGAGTCACCGTGGTTGGCACGGTCACCGCCGCGTTCACCGGCCCGCGCGAGCTCGGCGGTTTCTATCTGCAACAGGCGGGCCTGCACAATCGCCCCCCAGTGGGTGTCTTCGTCTATCAAGCGCAGCCGGCTGCTCGCACTTATCCTGCACCTGGCGAGCGGGTTCTGGTGCGCGCCCATACGGGACGCTACCGTGGCCACATCCAGCTCGAACGGGTCGAGCGGATCATGGTCTGCGGGGTGAATCGAACACTACAGGCCTGGACGTTGCACCTGCCTGCAAAAACCTCGCACCTGCGCCGGTTGGAAGATGTTTTGGTGCGAGTGCCGGGCGAGCTGACCGTCACATCCAATTACCAACTCGCCCATTATGGAATACTCGCATTGTCCGTCGGTGGTCGCCTGTTTCAAGCGCAAAACGGCACTGCCGCGGTGGCTGGCGTACCGGCTGGGGTCGTGCTCGATGACGGCAGCTATCGTGCCAGGCCACGTCCTATCCCCTACTTGAACAGCAACGGCACCCGACGGCTGGGGAGCGAGGTCATCGATCTCACCGGTGTTCTCGCCAAGGCCTTTGGCCACTGGCGAATCCAGCCGAGCACCGCGCCTCGGTTCCGGGAGACGAACCCCCGCCAGGCGCTGCCGCGCGCGCGCGCCGGGTCGCTTCGCATCGCCAGCTTCAACCTGGAGAACTACTTCGTCAGCTTGGACGCGCGCGGGGCGGATAGCAAGGCGGCCTTCGAGCGCCAGCAACGCAAGTTGGTCGCGGCCATCACCGAGCTGGATGCCGATGTGCTGGCGCTGCACGAAGTGGAGAACCGCCGCCGTGCCGTTGCCGCGTTGCTGCGCGCCATCAACTCGGCCACCCAGAGTGGGGCGAAGTACCTGGCGGCGGTGGCGGGTATGGATCATGGCGATGGGGCAATCCGCACGGTGCTGTTATACCGTGAAGAGCGCCTGGTGCCACGATCGGTATGGATTAACGAGGATCCGGTGTTCACCCGACCGCCGGTGGCGGCGAACTTTCAGCGCCTCGGTGGCAAGGGGCCCGCCTTTGTTGTAATTGCAGCCCACCTCAAGTCCAAAGGCGGTTGCCCCGCGCACGGCGATGTGGATCGGGGCCAGGGCTGCTGGGGGAAGCTGCGCCGGCGCCAAGCAGCAGCGTTGTCACAGTGGCTGGAGCGCTTGAAGGCCGAAGTCGGTCACCCGCGGTTTCTGCTCGTCGGGGATCTTAATAGCTACCCCGGAGAGGCACCCATACAAGCACTATTGAGCGCCGGGCTTAGGAACCTGCTCGCTGACCATGTGCCGTCCGCCGATCGCTACACGTATGTGTATCGTGGCTATGCGGGCTATCTTGACTATGCTTTGGCCACCGCAGCACTCGCCGACGTAGTGAAGCAGGTGGCGATTTGGCACATCAATGCGGATGAGCCGCGATATCTGGATTATACAAACCCCCGCGCGGAGCCGACGCCTTACCGCTCGTCGGATCACGATCCGGTGATCGTGGAACTGCGCTGAGATGACGAAAGGAGGACTGTGATACGGCGCCCCCGCCGATACCCGCTTCGCCACAGACGCGAATTACCCTCTTGCCAGCCTGGGTGCTTGCCAAAGAATCCGCATCAGCCGCTCATCAGGCTGGCGTTGCGCGAATACGACGTGCTGAGACGACCTTGACGTTACCGCCCGGCGTAATCGCCGGGCGGTTCGA
>JAKDMK010000431.1 GCA_030452365.1 Nitrococcus sp. | reverse complement strand
CGTGTTGAGCGGTCCCCAGCTATGGGACAGCGACACCTTCTACCGCGAACTGATAGATCAACGCATCACGGTTGCGGACCTCACCACGGCCTACTGGTTTTTGCTGGCCCAGGATTTTGCCAGGCAGGGCCCACGGGACTATGGGGTGTTGCGGCAGGTGCATGCGGGGGGCGAAGCCATGTCGCCCGAAGGCATCAAAGCCTGGCGTGAGGCTGGACTCGGCGGCATTACCCTGCTTAATCTGTATGGCCCGACCGAGGCAACCGTGACGGCCACCGCGCTGGATTGCGGCAGCTATTCGAGCGATGATTCCATGCCGATGCAGGTGACCATTGGCAGTCCGCTTGCGGGACGCAATATTTATCTGCTGGATGCCAATTTCACCCCTGTTCCACCCGGAATTCCAGGCGAGCTCTGCATTGGCGGAGACCTGCTGGCGCGCGGCTATCTCCATCGTGGCGGGCTGACGGCGGAGCGTTTCGTTGCCGATCCGTTCGATGAGAAGGGAGGGCGGCTGTACCGCACCGGAGACCTGGCGAGATGGCGCGCGGATGGGCAGATCGAATATCTGGGGCGGCTGGATCATCAGGTCAAGATTCGAGGCTTCCGCATCGAACTGGGCGAAATCGAAGCGCAGTTGCTGTTGCAGCCGGCAATCAGGGAGGCCGTGGTGGTTGCGGGGGAAGGGCCCGGTGTAACAGGGGGCGCCAGACTGGTGGCGTATGTTTCTCCGCAAGCGGGCGCCGGCATTGACAATGCCACGCTGCGCGAGGCGCTGGGCAAGGCGCTGCCGGACTACATGATTCCCTCGGCGATCGTGGTGCTGGACAGCCTGCCGCTGAACCCGAACGGCAAGCTGGATCGCAAGGCACTGCCCGAACCGGAATTTGCCAACGTCGACCACTACGAGGCGCCGCGGGGTGAGGTGGAGGAAGTGCTGGCCGGCATCTGGGCCGAGGTGCTGGGTGTGGGACAGGTGGGGCGCAATGACAACTTCTTCGAACTGGGCGGAGATTCCATCCTCTGTCTTCAGATCGTGATCAAAGCGCGCCGTGCCGGATGGAAGATCACCCCCCGGCAACTGTTCGAACGGCAAACCATTGCCGTGCTGGCGAAGATGGCTGAAACCATGCAGGAACCGGTCGTGGCGGCGGCTGAACCCGAGAGAGGCTATCTGCATGGCTACCTGGATGCCGAAGCGATTGCCGCGCTGCCATTCGGAGAGAATGAAATCGAAGATATTTACCCGCTGGCGCCCATCCAGGAAGGGATGCTGTTTCACACCCTGGAAGCACCGGGCAACGGACTTTACGTAACTCAACTCAGTGTTGCGGTGGAGGGTCTTGAGCCCGAGCGCCTGGTAGACGCATGGCGAGCCATGGTGGTGCGGCATGCGGTATTGCGCACGGGTTTTCTGTGGCAAGCCGGGCTGGCGCGCCCGCTGCAGATCGTATTCAAGCAGGCCGATACGCCCGTTGTCCGGTTGGATTGGCGTGGCCTGGACGGGCTGGAATCGCGGCTTGCCGCCTACGCGGACGAGGACTTGAAGCGCGAATTCGATTTTCTCAATCCGCCGGTAGCCCGGTTGAGTCTGATTCGCCTGCGTGAAGATTGCTATCAGCTGGTCTGGACGAAGCACCACATCCTGCTGGACGGCTGGGGCGACTCCCTGCTGATCGGCGATTGGCTGCGCTGCTATGCCGGCGAAACACTGACCGCGCCCGGACCGGGTTACGGTCATTATGTGCACTGGCTTGCGCAACAGGATGCGGAAGCGACCCAGGCTTTCTGGAAAAGCGAGCTCGAACGCGTCGAGGGCGCGACCCTGCTATCGAATGCGCATCACATGGCGGGGAACGCAGACAACGCAGGCAAGCGAACCGGCTACGCGCAGATCTATACCCATTTGAGCGTTGAAGAAACGTCCCGTTTGCAGGAATTTGTGCAGCGAGAGCGCGTCACCTTCAACACCCTCGTGCAGGCGGCATGGGGACTGCTTCTGCAACGCTACACCGGAAAGGATACGGTGGTATTCGGGGTAACCGTGGCGGGCAGGTCGCCCAACCTGCCGAAAGCTGACGAGATTCTTGGATTATTCATCAATACCATTCCGGTTCCGGTGGCGCGGCGGAGCGATTTGACGGTGAGTGAGCATCTCGCCATGCTGCAAAGCGTCAATGCAAGGCTGCGCGAACACGAACATACCGCGCTGGCCGACATCCAGCGCTGGGCAGGTTCGCCCGGGCAGCCTCTTTTCGACAGTATCGTCGTGTTCGAGAACTATCCCATCGCCGAGACGCTGCGCGGTAATGAACGATACGGTCTGCATTTTGGCGATATCGAAGGCAAGGGCCTGACCGGTTACGCGATGGACTTGCAGGTCATCGTCGGCGATACGCTGGAAATCGAATATTCTTACGGACGAAATGATTTTACCGATGACTTCGTACTGGAACTGCGAAGCCACATGGAATTTCTGCTGCGGGAAATGATGGCCCATCCGCAGCGGCCGCTGGGCGAACTGGCGTGGATGGGAACCCAGGCGCTCGATCAGGTGATTGCCTTGGGACGCAATCCACCGGCATCCGACGTGCCGGCGCTTGTCTCGGCGCGTCCGCGTGAACCAGTGCATTGCCTGATCGAGCACAATGCCCTGGTGCAACCGGACGCCATTGCGCTGCTGATGGCTGAGCAGGAGCTTTCCTACGGCGAACTCACACAAGGGCGAACCGGCTTGCGCACCGCCTGATCAGCATGGGTGTCGGCCGGGAAGGCCGGGTGGGGGTGGCAATGGA
>JAKDMK010000093.1 GCA_030452365.1 Nitrococcus sp. | reverse complement strand
GGGCACGGCCGTTGGCGCCAAAGCCGAAGCTACCGACGCGATAGGGTGTGCCCATCGCCTTGATGGCGGACTCGGTCTGTCCTACCCAGGCAATCTCGGGGTGGGTATAGATCACCGAGGGAATCACCTCGTAGTTGACCTCTCCGGGGTAACCGGCTAGACGCTCGGCCACCATAATCCCTTCTTCCGAACCCTTGTGGGCAAGCATCGGTCCTCGAACCACATCACCCACGGCATAGACGCCGGGCAGATTGGTCTCGCAATACTCGTTGACGTGGATGAAGCCACGCTCATCGGTCAGCAAACCCGCGTCCTCAATGGCCAGATTCTCGGTGTAGGGCCGCCGGCCGACCGCCACGATCACCTTATCCACTTGGACGCTGTGCCGCTTGCTCTCCTTGTCCTCGTAATGCACGGTGATGGCTTTGCCTTTGCGCACTTCCTTAACCCGGGCGCCAAGACGAATATCCAGACCCTGCTGAATGAGCCGGCGCTGGGCGTCGCGCGCGAGTTGCGGGTCGACGGCGCCCAGGAAGCTCTCCATCGCCTCCAGCAGTACCACCTTCGAGCCCAGGCGGTTCCAGACGCTGCCCATCTCCAAGCCGATGTATCCGGCGCCGATGACGCCCAGGCGGTTTGGCACCTCGGCAAAATCCATCGCACCAGTGGAATCGACGACGCGCTCACCGTCCAGCGCTGCGGCACCGATCGCCATGGGCCGCGAGCCTGTCGCCAGAATCACGCTGTTGGCCTGCAACACCTCGGGGCTCCCCTCGCGCGCACTGAGCTTCACTTGGCAGTCCTCGAGCAGCGTGCCGCGGCCCGGTAGCCACTGAATCTTGTTCGCCTTGAAAAGCTGCTTGATGCCTCCCGTGAGGTCAGCGACAACTTGGTCCTTACGCCTGATCATCTGCGCGAGATCGAGCTCGATCCCACTGACATGGATGCCGTGCGAGCTGAGCCCGGTGCGGGTATGGTGATACTGGTGCGATGAGTCCAGCAATGCTTTGGATGGGATGCAGCCGATGTTCAGGCAAGTCCCCCCGAGTGCGGGCTGCCCCGCCTTGTCGAGGAACTCGTCGATCACCGCGGTGCTCAGGCCCAATTGCGCGCAGCGGATCGCCGCCACGTACCCAGCCGGTCCCGCGCCGATAACAATGACATCGAATGATCGCGCCATGATATCTCCTGTTAATCGCCTCTGCTCGCCTGAGCAGCCCGAGCCGAAAGCTCAAATTTCGAGCAACAGGCGGGAGGGATCCTCGATCAGCTCCTTGATCATGGCCAGAAATTGCACCGCCTCGCGACCGTCAATGAGGCGGTGGTCATAGGAAAGCGCAAGATACATCATCGGGCAGACGGCGATTTCGCCGTTTTCCACCACTGGCCGGTCCTGGATCTTATGCATTCCCAGAATGCCGCTCTGCGGCGGATTCAGAATGGGCGTGGACAGCAATGAGCCGAAGATTCCGCCGTTGGTGAGGGTGAATGTCCCGCCGGTGAGCTCGTCTATACTGATCTTGCCGTCGCGGGCGCGATGGGCGAAATCGGCGATCGCCTTCTCGATTTCGGCAAAGCTCATCTGATCGGCATCGCGCAGTACCGGCACCAGCAAGCCGCGCTCGGTGGCCACGGCAATGCCGAGATCATAGTAGCCGTGATAGATGATGTCCTTACCATCGATCGAGGCGTTTACCGCGGGGAAACGCTTGAGCGCCTCGATCGCGGCTTTCACGAAGAAGGACATGATACCGAGCTTAATGCCGTAAAAGCGCTCGAAACGCTCCTTGTGCCGACGCCGAAGCTCCATGATCGGTCGCATGTTGCTTTCGTTGAAAGTCGTCAGCATCGCCGTGGTTTGCTGCGCCTCCACCAGGCGCTCGGCGATACGCTGACGCAGCCGCGTCATTGGGGCACGGCGTTCGGGGCGATTGCGTAGATCAGTCAAGGAGGTCCGCTGCGGCTCACTCGGTTCTCTCGCCCGCGTGCTCTGCTGCCAGGGTGCCTCGGCCGCGGCTGATTGGCCTTTGAGCTCGTTGTACCGCGGTTCTTCTTGCGCCGCCAAGTAACGCTGGACGTCCTCTTTGGTGATCCGCCCCGAGTGTCCTGTGCCGTCGATTCGGCTCGGATCCAGAGCATGCTCGGTGACCATGCGCCGTACCGCCGGACTGAGACGTTCATCGCCGGCCGCGCCGGCCTTAGCTGGCGTGGATTGTGGCCCACGGCTTTTAGCCGCGCCGTCAGTGCCAACGCCGCCTTCGCCTGCGTGGTCGGCCGCGCTTTGTGCCGTGCCGGTAGCCTCCTCGTCTTCCCCGCTAGCCGCTGCCTGCTCCAGGCGCGCGAGAACCTCGTTTGCCGTCACCGTATCCCCCTCGTTCTTTAGGATTTTGTCGAGCACACCGGCGCGTGGTGCGGGGACCTCGAGCACGACCTTGTCGGTCTCGATGTCCACCAGGTTCTCATCGCGCTCCACCCGATCGCCCGGCTGCTTGTGCCAGCCCAAGACGGTGGCCTCGGTGACGGACTCTGGCAACGCCGGCACTTTGACTTCGATGGTCATCGCCGCCTCTCTACTCTATGCTGTTGCGCCTCTCGGCTTTCCTTACGCCATCTTGTCAATTCAGTGAGCCGTCGGACACCGGACACGGGACACCGGTGAACATCAGCGCAATGCATCATCGATTAGCTTACGCTGTTGCTCGTGATGCAGCTTAGCGTAGCCGACAGCCGGCGAGGCCGAGGCCGCGCGCCCGACGTAGCGCAGTGTTTGGCTTTTCGAGATGCTGCGCAAGAAATGATGTTGCGTCGGATACCACGCGCCCTGATTCTTCGGCTCCTCCTGACACCAAACGATCTCGGTGGCCTTGGCGTAGCGTTTCTGGAGCAGGGCCGAGAGAGCGCGTTCAGGAAACGGATAGAGCTGTTCGATGCGTATGATCGCCACAGTTTGCAACTCGCGCTTGCGCCGCTCCTGCAGCAGATCGAAGTAGACCTTGCCGCTGCACAGGATGACCCGATGCACGTTCTTGCTGCTGAGATCATCAATCTCGTCGATGACGAGCCGGAATGCGCCCTCGGCCAGCTCATCGAGTACCGAGGTCGACAGCTTGTGGCGCAAGAGGCTCTTTGGAGTCATAACGATTAGCGGCTTGCGGTAGGGGCGGATTATCTGCCGGCGCAGCATGTGAAAGAATTGACCGGGCGTGCTCGGCACGCAGACCTGTATATTCCTCTCCGCCGCCAATTGCAGGAAGCGCTCGATGCGAGCCGAGGAATGCTCCGGACCTTGGCCCTCGTAACCGTGCGGCAGAAACAGGGTCAGGCCGCACAGGCGACCCCACTTCGCCTCGCCGGAGGCGATAAATTGATCGATCACGACCTGCGCCCCGTTGACGAAATCACCGTATTGAGCCTCCCAAATGGCCAGGCAATTCGGCTCGGCCGTGGCATAGCCGTACTCGTAGCCGAGCACTGCCTCCTCCGAGAGCAGCGAGTCGATGATCGTGAAGTCCGCGGAATCACGCGGGATTAGCTTAAGCGGTATGTGGGTGGATCCATCCTTGGCGTTATGGAGTACCGCATGGCGATGGAAGAAGGTGCCGCGAGCGCTATCCTGCCCGGACAACCGCACCTTGTAGCCTTCCTCGAGCAAGGTCGCATAGGCCATGATCTCAGCAAAGCCCCAGTCCATGGCTAAAGCGCCGGCCGCCATCATGTTGCGATTTTGCATTATGGCGGCCACGCGGCGGTTGAGCTCCATTCCCTGGGGCAGCTTCTCAAGGCGCTCCTGAAGGTGTCGAATGCGCTCTAGCGCCACCCGAGTGTCCGTCTTGCCTGCACCCGGCTTGTTGAAATAAGTCGACCACTCCACCCGATAATCGCTGCTTACGCCATGCAGCACATGCGGGGCGACGATGCGCTGCTCATCGAGGGCATCGCGGTACTCGCTCTGCATTTGCTGGGATTCCTCCTCGGCGATGACCCCTTCGGCGATGAGCCGTTCGGCATAGCACTGGCATACGGCAGCGTGTTGCTTGATTTTCTGGTACATGACCGGCTGCGTGGCCGAGGGTTCGTCCGCTTCATTGTGACCGTGACGGCGATAGCAGACCAGGTCGATAACCACATCCCGTTTAAATTTCTCACGGTAATCAAGCGCAAGCTGGGTGACAAAAATTACCGCCTCCGGGTCGTCGCCGTTGACATGGAAAATCGGTGCCTGAACGATCTTCGCCACCTCTGTGCAATAGAAGCTGGAGCGGATATCGAGTGGATTACTGGTGGTAAAGCCGATCTGGTTGTTGATGAGGATATGCACGGTGCCACCGGTGTAGAAACCGCGTGCCTGGGAGAGCTGAAACGTCTCCATAACCACGCCTTGACCCGCAAATGCCGCATCGCCATGAATGAGTACCGCGAGCACCTGGTCTCCGAGGTAATCATGGCGGCGCTCCATCCGCGCCCGAACCGAACCCAACACCACCGGATCCACAATTTCCAAATGTGAGGGATTGAAGGCCATCACCAAATGCAACGGCCCTCCCGGTGTATTGAGATCGCTGGAGTACCCGAGATGATATTTCACATCGCCAGCGGAAGCGTTGCCCAACTCGTAATTGCCCTCGAACTCGGCGAAGAGCTCCTTGGGAGACTTGCCCAGGAGGTTGACCAATACATTGAGGCGCCCACGATGGGCCATGCCCAAGACCAGCTCACCGATGCGCTTCTCACCGGCGCGCTGAACGATCGCATCGAGCAAGGGAATGAGGGTTTCGGCACCCTCTAATGAGAAGCGTTTTTGTCCGACGTACTTACTGTTAAGGTACTTCTCGATACCCTCGGCGGCGACCAGCCGCCGCAGCAGCTCGCGTTTCTTCTCCGGCACCAGGGCTGCCCACCGGCGGGGATTCTCCAAACGTTCCTGAATCCAGCGCTTTTGTGCCGTGTCCGTTATGTGCATATACTCCGACCCGATCTTGTTCGCGTAGACTTTACGAATCAGGTCGGTGATCTCTCGCAAAGGCAGCCGATCCTCGGCGAACAAGGACCCGGTATGGAACAGATTATCCTGATCCGCTGCGGTGAGTCCGTGGAAGGCCGGTTCCAAATCGGGCAAATCGGGCATCGCCCGCAGCGCTAGCGGATCAGTGCTCGCGTGCTGGTGACCACGCACGCGGTAGGCATTGATCAGTTGCAGCACGGCCGCCTGTTTCTGCGCCGCCTCCGGCGCCAGGCCGCCAGCTACGGCAGGGCGATGCTGACCGTTGCCACGCGCAAGAACCTTGAACTCGCGCCGGATCGGTGTGTGCGGGATGTCCTTTTGTAGCTCGGCGTCGCTCGCCTCGAGCTCTTGGAAATAGCGCCGCCATGCCGGATTCACCGACTCTGGGTCGCGCAGATAACCCTCATACAGGCCTTCCATAAAGGCCGCATTGGCACCATTTAGATAAGAATCGCGAAGGGATTTCTCGAAAACTCCGTTCATTGATGAATCACCCGGCGGTTGAACAAATGCGGCTAGAAGCGAGCTGAGCAGCCACAGCACATTCTCCAACAACCTCGCTGTATAAATTAAACTTTGTGGCACCCCCACCGGATTCCAACTGGCTAGGCCCTAGGCTCGATAACGGCAAGCGCTACAATCGGGCTCCATGCCGGATTTGTTGCGCGCCGCCGCGCTCGGGCCCGGGTACGCCAATCTTCAGGTGGCGCATGTTCCGTGCGAGGCGAAACCGGCGTGACCTCGGTCACGATTAAACCACCCCGCCTGGCAAAGTTACACTTGCGCTCGAATCAATTTTGGAATGCGCTTGGCAAAGCGGCGATTCCGGTCCGCAAATCTGCCCTAACGGCCGATCGTGTCGGGATCCGGGCGCGGTGTGAACCAGGCCGAGAAAATCACGCCGATCTCATAGAGCAGCCACATGGGGACCGCCAGTAGCACCTGTGAGAGAACATCGGGAGGTGTCAGCAGCATGCCGATGGTGAAGGCACCGACAATGACGTACGGACGCTTCTCAGTCAGCGTCTCCCGCGTCGTCAAACCGGTGCGCACCAGGAGAATGGTTGCGATGGGTACCTCGAAGGCGACTCCGAAGGCAAAGAACAGCGTCAACACGAAGCTCAAGTATTCACCGATATCCGTCATCATCGCTACACCTGGCGGTGTGGCTTGGGCGAAGAAGCCGAAGATCAGCGGGAAGACAACAAAATAGGCGAACGCCATTCCAACATAGAACAGCGCGACACTTGAGATCAGCAGTGGCCAAACCAACCGGCGCTCATGACGATATAGGCCCGGGGCAACAAACGCCCAAACCTGATAGAGGATGTAGGGTATGCAGATGAAAAAAGCGCTTACCAAGGCGAGCTTCAAGGGGATTATAAAGGGCGTAGCCACCTGGGTGGCGATCATGTGCGTATCAGGCGGCAGTACCGCGCGCAATGGTCCCGATAACCAGGCGTATAGGGACTCACGCAGTGGATATAGACCCAGAAAGACTACCAGCACGACGCCCAGCGCGCGCAGAATGCGGCTGCGCAGCTCAAGCAGATGCGCGATCAGCGGCCGCTCGGAGTCTTCCTCCTGCGGCGAGTGTTTATCAACGGTCATTGCCGCGAGTATCGGCCGCTGCGCTCGGCTTCAGCATCATCGGCATTCGCGCCTTCCTTCGAATTCGGCGACGATGGCTCATCGGCGCGCCGGGAATGCGCCGCCGCGGCCTCTTCAATCGGCGGCTGTGCAGGCGGCGCTTGCTGCTCCGCCGCGGTGTCGTTGCTCCTCCGCGACGCTCCTGTTAGCGGCCGAGTGCTCTCCTCAATCTCACGCTGCAAGGCGCGCTGGGTTGCACGCAGCCCATCGGCGTTGACCTCGCGTTCCATCTCCTCGCGCAGCGAATAGAATGCGGCCCGCGCCCGTCCGATCCAGAACCCGAGCGTTCGTGCCAGTCCAGGCAGGCGTTCCGGCCCGAACACAATGAGGGCAATCAGCCCAATGACGAACAGTTCCCAGAAGCCGACGTCAAACATGCTCGCAGCGGCAGTCCCGAGCAGGTGCGCCGTTACGACGACGCGCAATGCTCTTTAACAGCGACCAGATATTAACAGCGACCAGATACTAATTTCACAGGAGTCCATCATTGCCTCGGCGGCGAAGCGCTGCCGCCGCCGCTTCTCGCAGCCTTCTCCTCGATGCCGGATGTGCCAAAGCGCCGCTCCAGCTCCTCGAGCACGTCCTGCGGATGCAACCCGCTGTGCGCCAGCATGACCAGCGTATGGAACCACAAATCAGCCGTCTCATAAATGATCTGTTCGCGCTCACCTGACTTTGCCGCGATTACCGTTTCGATGGCTTCCTCGCCAAGCTTCTTGAGAATGTGATCGCGGCCCTTGCCAAATAGGTGCGCGACATAGGAGGTGGCAGGATCGGCCTCCTTGCGCAGCTCGATGATTTGTGCCAGACGCTCGAGCGTATCGGCCATTGCCTTCGGTCAGCTTCCTCGGTAGATGTGCCGCGGGTCCCGCAGCACGGCTTCGACGGTGTGCCAGCGCGTTTGCTCATAGCGCGTGGAGAAACAACTGCGCCGCCCGGTATGACAGGCAATGCCACCCATTTGCTCGACCCGAAGCAGCAATGTGTCGCGGTCGCAGTCCGCCCATATCTCGCGTACCTTCTGGATATGCCCGGACTGCTCACCCTTGTGCCACAGCCGGCCTCTGGTGCGCGACCAATAGACCGCCTCGCCAAGCTCGATGGTCCGGCTCAGCGCTTCGCGGTTCATCCAGGCCAACATCAGCACCTCGGCACTGGCATGATCTTGCGCGATTGCGCCTATTAGCCCCTGCGCGTCCCAGCGCACCTCCTCGATCCAGGCCTCAGTCATCGGCGTACCTCGATGCCATGCGCCGCGAGGGCCGCTTTTGCCTGCGCAAGCGTGAACTCGCCGAAGTGAAAAATGCTTGCGGCTAGCACGGCGTCCGCCAAGCCGAGCTTCACGGCATCGAC
>JAKDMK010000430.1 GCA_030452365.1 Nitrococcus sp. | reverse complement strand
ATCACCTGCTCATCGATATCACCCTCGCCGCCCACGCGCGCCGGCAGGGCATCGGCCGCGGACTGATCGAGCAGGCCCAAGGCGAGGCGCGGCAAAGTGGCTGCGGAATGCGGCTGCACGTGCGGCATGACAACGTCGCGGCGCAACGCCTATATCAGCGGCTGGGTTTTGTGACCACCGAGGGCGAGGGCGCCTACCTGGCGATGTGCTGGCCGGGTTGATTGAACACCGCTTGGTAGAGATAACCGTCGCGTTCGCGCCCTATCGGCACCAGAAATACCTCGCCCGCGCCGCTTGCGGCATGCCGCAAGCGATAGATCTGCTGTGGCAACGGGGATGGCGCGGTATTGCGGAACAGCAGCGAAAACTGTGCCCGCGTTACGGCCTCGGAATGCGTGGGAAGCGCGCAGGCTTCGACCAGCTGAAACGGCACTTCGCCACCGTCCAGAACGGCCAGAAACGTTTCGTTCACCCGGCCGCTAAAATGTCGTAGCGTCCGTAGCTCCATGAGCCCCTCCAATGGTCGTGGCGTCCAGTAAGACACCTGATATCGTCCCATTTTGCCGCTGGATATGGCTGCCGGGGTCAGCCAATAGATACCGTCTTGGTAATCATCATGCAAGGGCATTTTGGGAACACGTAGATTCTCCGGAGTTGTAGCACACGATCTGTGCGGTTCTCATTTCCCCGCTAACTGAGAGGACCGTCGGCTGACCCAGGGGATAAACACTGTTGAACTACGAGGTGCAACAGCGGTCTTACTCGGCATAGCTATACATTTAAAAAACGGATGGACGATCAATAATAATCTCCCGGACGCAGTATGCCGCAAATTTTTCGTCCCCGAGCGAATGGGCTCGTTGCGATTGGCTTGTTTGGTACCGCAGTCAGCGTGGCGGTGGTTGCTGTTGCGGCGGTGATCGTCGGCCGCTCTCCTTACTCCAGCGCCGTTAATTACACCCCGGAACAGCCCGTTCCGTTCAGTCACCAGCACCACGTGGGCGCCCTCGGCATCGACTGCCGTTACTGCCACACGAGCGTCGAGCAGTCCAGCTTCGCCGGTATTCCGTCCACCCACACCTGCATGACCTGCCACTCGCAGATTTTCACCGACCAGAAGATGCTGGCACCGGTGCGCCAGAGCCTGATGCGCGACGCGCCGATCCATTGGGTGCGGGTCCACGATTTGGCGGATTTCGTCTACTTCAACCACCGCATCCACGTGCAGAACGGGGTCGGCTGCGAGTCCTGCCATGGGCGCGTGGATAAGATGCCGCTGATGCAGCAGGCCAAACCGCTGAGCATGCAGTGGTGCCTCGGCTGTCATCGCAATCCCGCGCCCAACCTGCGCCCCTTGGGCAAGATCACCGCCATGGGCTACCAACCGGCGCAGGACGGCATACCGGGCGAGGTGCTCATGCAGCGCTACGGCATAGACCACCCCAACCGCCTGAGCGAGTGCTACACATGCCACCGATGAGCACCATCGACATCAAGCGCGTTCGCGAGCGGCTCGCCAACGAGCGCGGCCCCCGCTTCTGGCGCAGCCTCGAAGAGCTGGCCGACAGCGGCGAGCTCAGTGCCCTGCTGGCCGATGAGTTCCCCCGGCTGGAGCCGCTCTGGGAAGCATCGATCAGCCGGCGCAACGTGCTCAAGCTGATGGCGGCCAGCATGGCGCTGGCGGGCCTCACCGCCTGCGACAGACAGCCCAGCGAGCTGATCGTGCCCTACGTGAACATGCCGGAGGGTATGGTGCCGGGCGAGCCCAAGTACTACGCCACGACCCACCCGGTGGCCGGTTACGCCCACGGGCTGCTGGCGGAGACCCACGAGGGCCGTCCCACCAAGGTGGAAGGCAATCCGGATCACCCGGCCACCCTGGGCGCCTGTGATGTCTATTCGCAGGCCTCGGTGCTCTCGCTCTACGACCCGGATCGTTCCTCGGCGGTGCGCTGGCGTGGCGAGGTGGCGAGCTACAGCCGTCTGCTGCTGGAGCTCAGCGACCGGCAGGTGACCTGGGATGCCAACGGCGGCCGAGGGCTGTGCCTGCTGACCGAGACCCTGACCTCGCCGAGCCAGTACGCGCGGCTGCAGAGCCTGCTGCAGCGCTGGCCCGAGGCGCGCTGGTACTCCTACGAGCCGGTCGACCGCCGCGCGGTGTTTGCCGGCACCGAGCTGCTTTTCGGCGAGCCGCTGGAGCCCATCTATCATTTCTCGCGGCCACGGGTGATCGTCTCGTTAGACGCCGATTTCTTGGCTTCGATGCCCGGCTTCCTGCGCTATGCCCATGATTGCATCTCGCAGCGCCGCCCCCGCGACGGCACAACGCTGAGCCGGCTCTACGTCGCCGAAGCCACGCCCAGCATCACCGGCGCGGCGGCGGATCATCGGCTCCGCGTGACCTATCAGCAGATCGATGCATTGGCCCGTCAGCTCGCCCGCAAGCTCGGCCTCGACGTGGCCGCCCCGGTGCAGCCGGTGGACGAGCAGTGGGTGAGCGTGGTGGCCGACGATCTGAAGGCGAACCTGGGCAACGCGCTGGTCGTGCCCGGCGATCAGCAGCCGCCGGCAGTGCACGCCATTGCGCAGGCCATCAATCATCACATCGGCGCCTACGGCGGCGGTGTCGCGGCCATCGAGCCGGTGGACTACAGCCATCAGGCCCAGCCGCTTGATGCGCTGGCGGCGGCGATGCACGCCAGCGCGGTGGAGGCCCTGGTGGTGCTGGGCGGCAACCCGGTCTACACCGCGCCCGCCGATCTCGACTTCGGCCGCGCCTACACCCGCCAGCCGTGGACC
>JAKDMK010000429.1 GCA_030452365.1 Nitrococcus sp. | reverse complement strand
CAAGGCATCGTGGCGAGCGCCGTGCCGCTTGCGAGCATGTATCGTGATGCCGTGCAAGCCGATCCAATAGGAACCTTGCTGGATTCCAAAGAGAACGCGCAAACCGAGATTGACCGGATTTGCACGATATACTCGCAGCCACGGGCAACCTATCAAGTCCGAATTGCAAGCCCGCAATTCAGCATTGGCGACATTGTGACCGTCACCTACTACCGCTATGGCTTGGAAACAGGCCGCAATCTACTGGTGAAGCAAATGGTCTATGACGTGATCCAAGACACCGCACAAGTAACGTTCTGGGGGTTGGCATGATTATCAGCTACAGCCGACCACGGCTTACATGGACTCTGGACGGCGCAACCGCGCTGACTGACCTTGATCGGCTGACCAACGGGCGAGCAACCAGCGCGTGCCGACTGGACGGCGGTGGCGACAGCAGCGGCGCTATCACCATGACGGCCACGTTCAGCGGCGCGCAGATCGTGCCAAGGCTTGCGGGGATCATCGGTACTTCCCTGCCTGCCGGTACGTCCGTGACGTGCTCTTACATCCGCACTGGTGATGCGTCCTACGGCTATCAATCCCAAACTCTTTCCATCGTACAGCGGCGCGACGGCGTGAACGTGGTCTGGTTCGCGCTGCCTGAGGGCGTAGACGCCTGCTATGGCGTCCGCTTCACGTTCGATGCCTCGGCGTTGCTGACCAGTAGCGGGCTTCTTGTGGAGATTGGCGAGATTTGGGTAGGACCAGGTTCATCGCTTTGCATCACTCCAGACTACAGCGCAAGTAATGACAGCCATAGCGACATTGAGACCAGCGTCAACGGCCAGCCATTCCGGGTTGAGCGGCAATCGTCCACGTTGCACAAGCTGAAGCTGGCACCATCACAATTTAGCGACGTGTTCGGGGATGTCACGGCGGATATAGCGTTCATCCGCCAAGCCTGCAATGAATACCGGCCTTGCGTGGTTGTGCCAATGACTACGGAAGCCTACACTGGAAACGCGGACAACAGTGCTATAATCAACCATCAAGCGGCATTTGGGTACGTTCGCAGCATTGACGCTATTGCGGCCAATCCTGCTCCATTGTTTTCAGCAAGCATGGACTTTGTAGAGATACCGGCATGGATTCCTTGATTTTGGCCCAGCCGGCGGTGGCGCGTAACACCGGCAGCGCGGGCCGGGCCGGCGTCGGACTCCGGCCGCCCGTCACGTCGCGAGTGGGTTGACCGGCGGAGACAGCGAGCACCGACGCGGCTCGGTGACCGCGCAACTACAACCATGAGGATCGAAGCATGAGCCCAGAAATCATCCTGATAGCAGTAGTCATACTGGCCGTGGCCGCGTTTGTCTTGCACAAGCGCAAGAAGAACGAGGATACGCGCGACCAGGGCGACGAACACGACCCGACTGTACCGCCAGCCGATCCGCCAGAGCAGCCGGAACAACCAGACCCCCCGCCAAGCCAGCCAGAGACACCGGCCGATCCTGTCATCGTGGATCGCAACGGCAAGCGTCCTGGTGAGCCTGGATACGACCCGCGCATCGACCGGCCAGCGGATGAGTTCTCGCCTGTCGAACCCGTCGGCAGCTACTTCGGCGAGGGGCCGTTCGACCCGGACGCTCGATGGGTGGGCCAAGACGGCGTGCATAACGGGGGCTGATGGCAATGAACGAAGCTGTTCGCAAAGTGGCAGATTCCGAGGGCTTGCGCGCCATGGAGCGCATTTCGTCGTTGCTGCTTGTTCCCACGCTGTCGGTCATAGGACTTCTGTTCTGGGGCCAGTTCGAAGCGGTACAGCAAAAGCTCGACGAAAACTCCGACGTACTCATGTCGCAGCAAGTCAGCGCGGCGCTGTACCACGAGCGAGTTGACAAGGTGCAGGCAGTACAGGCGACCTTGCGCGAGCTGGTCGATTCGATGCGAACGGACGTGCAGGAACACGAGTACGAAATCAGCAGCCTGCAGGAGTACCGGCGACACAAAGTAGAAGGCACGAGGCCAAATCGATGAAGACGCTTCTGCTCACTTTGCTGCTGACCGGATGTGCCGCTTCGCCGGTATCGGAGCCTGTCGCAATCTCTCCGGCGCCAGTGGTCATTCCGCAGGACGTGGCAATCTCACTGCCGCTAGCTGCGCTCCGCGAGTGTGTCGCCGAGCGTGATGCGCAGGCCCGCGCTAACCGAGCGCAGGCGGCGAAAACAGGCAAATGGAAAGAGTACGCGGCAAAACTGGAAGCATTGCTCGGGATGGGTGAGGAATGAGACGCCCATCACCCGCGGCATATGACCTGATCCGCGAGTTCGAAGGCTTGCGCCTGCATGCCTACACGGACGCCGTTGGCGTGTGGACAATTGGATATGGACACACGGCCAATGTTGAGCCTGGGTCAGTCATCGATTCAAGTGAAGCGGACGCTTTGCTGCGCATGGACGTGAGAGAGGCAGAGGAATCCATTGCCGACCATGTGCCTGAAGGCGTCATTCAATCCCTGCCGCAAGCGTGCTACGACGCGCTTGTGTCGTTCATCTTCAACGTGGGAACGCAGGCATTTGTCCGGCCAGGAGGCGGAAAGACGGACTTCATTCGTGCCTTGCTCGGATCCGATAGGGCCGAGGTTGCCCGACAGATGCAGAGATGGGTCAAAGGCCGAGTCAGCGGCGATTTGATCGTTCTGCCCGGCCTTGTTCGCCGCCGCGGTGCCGAGGCCGCTTTGTGGGGCGCCGGTCTTCATGTTGGCGAGCGGGCACAACCGCAGGCCGCACACCGCGTCATTGCCGAGGCCGCGACCGTGCAGCCGCACCCGCCGCGCACG
>JAKDMK010000012.1 GCA_030452365.1 Nitrococcus sp. | reverse complement strand
TTCAGCAGCGAAGAACTGAAGTGCCTGGCGCGGGTAATCCAGAATGAGGTTTTTGAAGTTCTGATCATGGCTCATGGGTGACCCTCTGCTGGATTAGGCGCTGAGCGGCAGCAGCATGCTCTAGTCTTGCATAGAGGCGGAGATTGCGCTTGATGCGCCGAGCTGGCCTGAAACGGCCCAGAGGCCTACAGGGCTATCTACTCGCGCCATCGGGGCAAGGCAGGATACTTGCCTGAGGCAGGCTGCCGCGCTGGAGCCGGGCACCCCATTCGCCGTGCACTACCAGATCATGCCGCACCACGCACGTCAGGCGCGAGTGACGGCCGTCTCCGCAAACTCCAGTCGCTGGGTGCACTGCATTATCTCCAGGAGAAGGATCACGCGATCCTCTCCCGTTCGCATCTGGAACAATCCCTTCATGTTGGCGAACGGTCCTCGGTGATGCGTAGGCGCTCGTGGTGGCGAAATTCGCCGCAGGGACAGATGGTCATGCAGCCGTCATTGCTCGCCTGGGCTTTGAGCGCGCCCTCCTCCGCATCCGGCACCACTGGCACCTTGCCACCTCTGCGCTAGAGTGGGTTTACGACGTTCGGCACTCTGTCCTCGGTGATGCCCAGTCGCGTCAGCGCGAATTCCCGCACACGGTGGTATGTGCCAAACAGCATGTCGCAGTGGCCGTTCGCCAGCAGCAAGTCGGCTGTAAAGCGCTCCGGATTCTCCATATACTCGTGGACAAGACGGATGCGCAGGTTGCGTGCTTCAAGCCACTGCTCCGCGTCTTCCAGCACCTCCAAGCGTTCCGCGCGATTCAGCGTTTCAAGCTGGCTGCCAGGCTCCTCGGCCTGCGCCATCAGCCACCGCGGGAGCAGCTTTGCGGCGATGGTGTCTTGCATGCGCCCAAACCGCGAGACGAAGGCCTCAAGGCGCTCCGCGACCACAGGCTGGCCCTCCAGGCAGCGTACCCATTCCGCGTCGATTGGCTCTGTGTAGACGCGGCGCCGACTGTACGCCAGATGACGCCCCTCGCGGGCTACCACCCATAGTGTGGTCAGGAAGCGGTCGGTGGGCAGCGTTCCGGATGGCGTCACAGACGGATCCCCGTTCGCAGCGCCTCTTCGTGGACAGGCTCCTTCTGCGTCTCCGGATCCAGCACGAGGACGTCAATTGGCTGGTCTCCGAGGCGCATCTGCAGGCGGGCGGTCAGCTTCAGAGTCTTGCGTTGGCGCTGTGGGATTGGCGTCGACGTCTGCACGAGCAGGTCGATGTCTCCGCCTCTGGCGCTGTCGATTGTGCGCGAGCCGAACACGAGTACCTCGGCGTCAGAGCCGAAGATCTCCCGCACCGTATCCCGAATAATGGTTTGCGTTTGATTGCTCAGCCGCACTGCGTCGCCCTGCGCTTTCTCGGGGGGATTGGGCTTCGGATCAGATCCACCTCATGGCCGGCGTGATTGCGCCCGAAACTCAGGCACGAAGGCAGCGCCCGGTTGAAGCGTGCTTTGAGATATTCGCTTGCCACCCGCATCGTGGGAACCTATCCGCCGGGGGAACGCTTGCGCCGCATGAATGTCTTCAACCGTCAGCCTTAGGTGATCCTGTGTGATCTCCTCCGGCGTCATGCGGGCGGACAGAGAGAACCTCATCCGCGGTATCCCCGATCCGCGGTTATCGCGATCTCCGTTCACGGATGGCCGAGTTGGCCCGCGTAACGAACTCAAAGCCGAAGGCGGCAAACACCGCTAGCATCACGCCGAGGATCGCGCCGAGGGCAATAGTGACCAGGCCGCCCGCGCCGCTTTGGCGGAGCGAGGGGGCAGGCTTCGCTACCATTCGGGTCGGCTCCACGGCAGGGAGCTGCAAGCGCAGCGCCGTCAGCTTCTCCTTCACCGAAGCCCACGCCACGAGCAGCTCCGCCAGCTGCTCGTCCAGCGACTGCACCAGCATGCGCAGGGAGATATTCCACATCTGCATCAGCGGCACGAGTCCTGCCGATTGGCGGTTGCCGCTCTCCTTCAGCGGCGCACCGAACTCGACCGCACGCCTGTTCACCTGCGCCTGTTGTTCGCGCAGGTCGTCGATCAGCCTCTGATACGCCGAGAGAGTCTGCTCGAGCTGCCGGACGGTGACCTCGGCGGTTTCCCGCGCCAAGGCGATCCGTTGCTGGTGCTCCGCGATCACCTGCTGGGCGGCGGCATCGATGAGCGTGAGGTAGTGTGTGCCTTGCTCCGCTGGAGCCTTCGCAGTCAGCGTTACCATAGTGGTCCCCTCGATCACGGCCGCCTCTAGGTGCGCGTTTGCCGGAGCAGAATCCATGCGCTCTCGGATTACCGCCGGGATGTAGACCTGCGCCAGTTTGGCCTGCACCGCCTCTGGCGTTTCGATAGGAACGAGGCTGTTGCCTTCGATGATTTGCCCTATCTCGAGGCTGCCGCTGTAGGTGTAGACATCCGGCAGCAGCAGAGTGTATGCGACTGTGAGCGCGAGCACGATCAGAAAGACGGCGGCCATAAGCCACCTGCGCCGTACCAGTACAGCCCAAAGGTCGAACAAACTGATTTCGTCGTCCGGATACGCCTCGACGCGGGCGTCGGATACGGCGGCATCGTGCTGCCGTGCCACATTGCGGCGGTCGTTCATCGGCTCCCCACAGCTCAAGGTTTCTTGTTGACAGAAGCGCGCATTGTAAGGGATTGGGGCGCGCTCGATACGTTGTCAATAGCAGGCGTATATCGGGATCTTCCAGACTGACGTAGGGATGATTTGGGAACAACGCCCGACAAAGGGTGGTCTTGCCCGACTGCCGTGGGCCGCTGACGGCGATTACCGGGTAGCCTTGGGCGAGTGCATTGATAGTGTCAGCTGCGGCTCTGGGTATCATTTGTCAAATTGTAAGTTTAACTTATAATTTGACATAGAGCCTGTGCAGTGGAGCATCTTGGGCGCAGGAAGTTGACGCCGGGCGTGTCGTCTCGGCGACGCCAGCGGGCGTTAGATTGTACAGGTAAACGCGCTTGTTGGTGCTGCCGCGGAAGTTGCCGGCCTCACCGCCATTGGACAGCCAGTCACGTCGGTTACCCTCACACACCAGCCCGGCCTTCTGCCTGGGATTGCGTCACGCGGCGGAGTCGCGGGTACGCTCGTGCAACGCCGCCTGTGCCAGAAAGTCGGAGCGGCTCTTGTAGGCAGGCTGGCGGGATACCAGCGCGTCGATTCTCTGAATCAGCAGGTCCGGCAGCGTCACGCCATAGGCGGTGTCATTGGTACCAACTTCGATAGCGACGGGATACCACATCATCCTCACCTATCTTACGGTGTCAGGAGGCGTAGCCGCCGGTTGCGAAGCCATGCTGCCAAAGAGCCGCCTGCGGACGCCGAGTAGATGGCGATCCTCGCGCTCGACAAGTGCGAGGGGCTAATTTAGGCGTTCGTACTCGCGATCAGTGCTTTTCGCAGCCTGACACCGCTGCAGCGGGCCTCGTGATGAACCGGCGCGGGTGATGTCCCGGCGCAGTGCGCCACTGCGTCGTTACAGCAAGGCTGCGCTCACTCCCAGGGCTTCTGCCGCCTGCACTAGGCCGCGGTCCAGCGACTGGATGCGGGCCCCATGGTTTGCGGCGAGCGCCAGGTGCAGCGCATCCCCCGCGCGCAGCCCGGTGGCGTGCTGATCCGCATAGCGGGCTGCAGTATGAAACTCCAGGCGCGACACCGGAAGCACCGCGAAAGACTCCTCAGCCAGGGCAGTAAAGACTGCCAGGGCCTCCGCTCGGTGGGCCGCCGCCAATTGACCGGTTCGTACCTTGCGGGAAAGCGCACCGGAGAGCTCGGTGATAACCCAGTCGCTGATGGTTAACTGTTCGGGCGGCTGGGCTGCCAGCCACGTCTGCACGTCTTCCGTACGGGCCTCGTTGGTCAGCGCGGCTACGAGTAGGCTGGTATCCAGGTACTGGATCAATAGCGCGCCTCGTCGCGAAGTCGCCGCATGAAGCTGCCGGCATCCTCGGTTTGTGCCGGCATCGCGCGGGTCAGCCGCTGAAGAATGCCGAGATCCACTGGCTTCCGCGGTGTCTGTAGCCGTGTGAGCTGCGCTACCGGTTTGCCGCGCTTGGTGATCACCACCGTGTCACCCGCCGCAGCCAATTCGGCCAGCTCGCTCAAGCGCGCTTTGGCATCCGCCAGATTGACCAGAGTATTCATAGTCTGAAGCCTGACATGACTAGTTAGTTGGTCATTTTATAGCGTTGGTGGTCCGAAACGCAATGGAATATGGTGACGATGCGGAACAAGTTTTTCGTCATTGATTGGCTGGGCATAGACCCGACGCCAAATGTCGCCCTTCGTGGGCAGTCAGTGACGGTGCGTAGATTGGGGTGACGAAGGAACCCCAACACCTGCGGTAGCCGCGTTGGGGCGAACATCGGGGCAAACGTTGGGGTTCGCAAGCTCACCCTAACCTCGCTTGGATACCCAGAAATTCAGCCGCCTGAAATAAAACATGATCCAGGGTGACAAGTTCGGCTTCGCCATGTTCGGCGCAGGTGAGGTGCAGGGCATCGAGCGTTCTGAGCGTTGTCTTCCGCGTGAGCAACCAATGAAGCGCTCGTTCAAAAGCACCCGGGGCCACTGGCCTGAGCTGATATCGACCTTCACTCACGTCCTCGTGAAAAGCTGACTCCACTCGGTTGGCCTGTGGCTCCGTCAACTCTCTTGTGCGCAACCAGCGAGCCAATGCAGAGGCGAACTCCACCTGCGTGAGCTGACTGAGCAATACAGGTTGCTGCTGAGCCGTGAGAAGCAGTTGCACCGCATCGCTGGAGGCCTCCTGCCGGTAATACGGCAAAAGGGCGCTTGTGTCCAGGTAGAGCATCAGTAGCGCTCCTCATCACGTAGGCTACGCACCAGATCAGCAGCCGACTGCGGCATAGGCGGAATATTTTTCCGTAACTGACTTCGGTCCGGAAACGAGATCCCAGTGCGCTCAGGTCCGATCAGCCGAGCCACGGGCTTGCCACGCCGCAGAATGATGACTTCCTCCCCTGTCTGGACTAGATCCAGCAGCTTAGCAATGCTCTCACGGGCATCACGCACATTGATTGTCGTCATGGGATTGGACCTCTGTGTACACAATAATTGTACACATTGCACACAAAAAGCAGTCAACGGCCAAACCCGTGGAAGCCAGCTATCTGGATATCGTCCAGGCGCTCGATGACCACGGGATCTATGGGGTCAAAAAAGATCTGGAACAGCTCTTCCGCCGGGTGGTGTTCAATATCCTCGTAAGCACATCGAGACGACCATCTGCGCAACCATGGGTTTTTCGTCACGCCGGGCGGCATTCGGCTCACGCCAACCTATGACGTTAACCCAATGCGAGAGAAAGCGAATCATGCGCTTGCGATCAATAAGATCTCGGCCGCTGCGGATTTGTCACTGGCGCTGGCGAGCGCGGGCCTTTATGGACTCAATGCGGCCAGCGCCAACCGACTCGTGGCCGCGGTGCGCACGGCAATCGCACCCTGGTGGAACGTCGCACGAGCGCTAGGTGCGATCGGGGCAGATCTGCTTTCCATGGCATCGGCATTCCGCAGGTAGGCATCAACTGTAGGAGGCGTCTATATCGAGGTCGGCTGTCTACCCATCGCGCGCTTCACACACACGCGCCACCCGCCCCGGCGTCCACACTAAAGCGACAAAGCTCACTAGCCCGGCTGCGCCCATGAGCGCAATGGTCGCGGCCATGGCGAGCGGGGCGCCGCTGTGCAGATGGCCAACAGCCACACCGGCGGCGGCCGCCACGGACATCTGAACTACGCCGAGCAGCGCTGAGGCGGAGCCAGCCATCTGCGGGAACGGTGCGATGGCGCCGGCCAGGGACTGCGGCAGGACGATGCCGACTCCCACCATGTACAGCATCATCGGCAGCATCACTGCCAGCACCGTGTACACCTGTGCCAGCGCCAATACGACCATCAGAGTGCCGCCGAGCGTGGCGATCACACAGCCGATCAACAGCAGCCGGTTGATGCCGAGCCTGCGGGTCAATTGACCGGCGAACATGGTGCCGACCACGTACCCGCCCACGGCGAGAGTGAAGTAATAGCCGAAGTGCTGCTCCGCGACACCAAAGAACCCGATGAGCACGAACGAGGCCCCGGAGAGGAAGGCGAACAGTCCCGCGAAGGTGAAGGCGCAGGTGAGCGTATAGCCCACATAAACCCGATGTCGGAACAGATAGCCGTAGTTGCGGGCGATGGCGCGCGGATGGATCGACTGGCGCAAGTTCGGCGGCAAAGGCTCCGGCAGCGCAAACCAGAGCAACGCCGTCGCGGCAAGCCCGTAGGCGGTGAGAAAGATGAACACCGACGGCCAGCCGAAAGCGACCAGCAGATAGCCGCCGCCGATCGGGCCCATCGCCGGCGCGAGTGCCGCGGCGGCGCCGAGATAGGAGAGGATGCGCGCCGCCCCCAGCGGGCCGTGCACGTCGCGCACCGCCGCCCGTGCTAGCACCGGCCCGGCCGAGCCGCCCAGCGCCTGCAGGAAGCGAAGGACAATCATGGCCTCGATGGAGCGCGCCAACGCGCAGCCGAGACTTGCCAGCGTGAACAGCAGCAGCCCCACCAGCAACAGAGGTTTGCGCCCAAAGCGATCGGCCAGCGGGCCATAGACGAGCTGAGCGAAAACAATGCCGATCATGTAGACGCTCAGAGTGAGCTGCACGTCCTGCGGCGTGGCGTTCAACGCCCTTGCCATGGCGGGCAGCGCCGGCAGGTACATGTCTGTCGCCAACGGACCGAGGGCGACGAGCGATGCCAGCACCAAGGTCGCCGCGATGGAGCTCAATCGCAGCATTCAAATTTTTCCGTGAGTTGCTGAAAGACGTATTTGGATGTTTTTCCATGCGGGTGTTACAAAGAAGCTCTTACAATAGCCCACGTAAGTTTGGGGTGACGGAGGAACCCCAACATCTGCGGTAGCCACGTTGGGGCAAAGGTCGGGGCGGACGTTGGGGTTCTCGAGCTCACTCCAACCTACGGAGCGTTCAGAGTCCACCGTGCACTGCCCAGAATTCTGCCGGGGTGCGGATGGGATAGCGGTCGCGCAGGGCCAGCAGGGCCTTGTCGCCGGTGACGAGCGTCTGCGCCTGGCCGTTGCGCAGGGCGCTGATTAGGGTGCCCAGCACGGGTTGATCGGCTGCATCGGTCAAGCCAGGTTCGGCGACGGACTCGGGCTCGACAAGATCGGCCTGGATCGACAGCGCATCGATCAGGTCGTCGATGTCGTTGGGGCCGAGCCCATGCCGGTGCGCCAGGCTGGGCAGCACACGCCGCAGTTCATCGAGAATGTAGGTGGAAAGCACCATATCCAGCGCCCCATGCCGCGAGGAGTTTGCCGGGCACGCTGCACGGGGAGGCGATGCCGGAGAGCAGGACATTGGTGTCTAGCACCGCGCCCAGGGCAGGCACGGGTCAGCGCCCGGCGCGGATCTCAGCCACGGCGGCGTCGATCTCGGCCAAACCATCGGCCTCGGGCACCTGCGCGTATCCGGCCTCAATGCGCTGGCAAAGGGCGTCGAAGCGGGCCTGCATGCGCTTGATGCGTTTGAACAGGCGGACATCGACCAAGGCCGCCACAGGCTTGCCGTCCTTGTTGATGAGGATGCTGTCGTGCCGGTACTGCACCTGGTTGAGCATTTCGCCCAGGTTTTGCCGGAACGCGACGGCGTTGGTTTCGCTGATCATGGCCTGTCACCGAGAAGAATAACCAGTATGGTCGATATGCCCATTATGCCGTGCCTGACCAAGCCTAGCAAGGGCGGCCTTAGCAACGAGTAGAGCCTTGCACAAGCCCGAAAAAACGCTTAACTTATCGGCGCTTTTGGTTCGGCTTGGGAGTCGAATGATACGATGTTCATTTACTTTTCCAGCTAGCTGATCACGCCGTCGGACCTCTCCATGCGAGTTGCCATCCTTGCTGATACCCACGGATTCCTCGATCCCCGGATTCGGGATCGGGTGAGTCATTGTGATGTCGCGATTCATGCCGGCGATATCGGCGGCGCCGATGTGCTGCTCTCGATGCAGCCCCGGGAACAAGTCGTCGCGATCCGCGGCAACAACGACACTGCGGAGAAATGGCCGGTGGCCGAGCACCAGATGCTGGCAACGCTGCCCCAGGAGGCGAGCGTCGAGCTGCCGGGCGGGCTGCTTATCGTCGTGCACGGCGATGATCCCCAAAGCTTGCAGGAGCGGCACCGGCGCTATCGGCGGCGCTTTGCCCATGCCCGTGCCGTGGTTTATGGTCACAGTCACCGGCTGCTTACCGATTTCGAGGAGCAGCCGTGGATTCTAAACCCGGGGGCGGCCGGGCGTACCCGCACCTATGGGGGGCCGTCCTGCTTGTTCATCGAGTGCGGTCCGAGCGTGTGGCAAGTTGAGACGCTGCGCCTTGAGCCGCGCAAGTACCCGTCGATTCGCGGCGTTCCCCGCCGCCTCGCCAATAATGCACATTCACAAAGGGAGAGAAACTGACGGATTCACCCGACCGCATGGCTTGCGCACCGAAAAATACGTCTCCTTTCCAGGAGATCGAGAGCCAGTTTGCCCGCATCCCCCCTGCCTGGATTCCTACCTTCCGCCGGCGCATTCGCGGTCTGGAACGCCGCGAGCGTCAAGGCCGGTCGTTCGGGCGCGGGTTGGGTCGGCTCGAGCAAGACCTGGCCGATGTGCGGCACCGCTATGAGCAGCGCCAATCCCAGGCGCTCGACCCGGATTTCAGCGCCGCCCTGCCCATCCTGGAACAGCGCGCGGAGATTGGGCGTGCCCTTGGCGAGCACCAGGTCATCGTAGTCTGCGGCGATACGGGATCGGGGAAGAGCACTCAGCTCCCGCAATTAGCGCTTGCACTGGGTTTGGGGATCGAGGGCATGATTGCTCATACCCAGCCGCGGCGGATCGCGGCGCGCAGCCTGGCGGCTCGGATTGCCGAGGAGCTGAACACCGAGGTCGGCGCCGGCGTCGGTTACAAGGTACGCTTTAGTGATCGGGTGCGCTCCGGCACCCGCATCAAGCTCGTCACCGACGGCATGCTGCTCGCCGAGACCCAAGGCGATCCGGAGCTGGCCCACTACGACACCATCATCATCGATGAGGCGCACGAGCGCAGCCTCAATATCGACTTTCTGCTCGGCTATCTGAAGCAGTTGTTGCCACGGCGTCCTGAGCTGAAGGTCATCATCACCTCGGCGACCATAGACCCGCAACGCTTCTCGCGTTACTTCAACGACGCCCCGATCATTCAGGTCGCCGGCCGCCGTTATCCGGTCGAGATCCGCTACCGGCCGTTGGTAAGCGAGGACGAAGACGAGCGCGACCGCAGCCTCTCGGAGGCCATCCTTGCGGCGCTCGACGAGCTTGCCCGAGAGGCGCCGGGGGATATCCTGGTGTTTCTTCCTGGCGAACGGGACATTCGCGAGACAGCAGAGAGCCTGCGCAAGCATCACCCACCCGGCACCGAGATCCTGCCGCTCTTTGGGCGGCTATCGGCCGCCGAGCAGCAACGGGTGTTCGCGCCCCATGCGCGGCGGCGGATCGTGCTCGCAACCAATGTCGCGGAGACCTCGCTGACCGTACCGGGCATCCGCCATGTGGTGGACAGCGGCCTCGCCCGAATCAGCCGCTACAGCTTCCGCACCAAGGTGCAGCGGCTGCCGATCGAGTCGATCGCTCGGGCTAGCGCCGATCAGCGCGCGGGCCGCTGCGGGCGCGAGGCCCCTGGCGTGTGCATACGGCTTTATGCCGAGGCGGACCACCAGGCGCGCGCGGAGTTCACCGAGCCGGAGATTCTGCGCACCAATCTGGCCTCGGTCATTCTGCAGATGAAGTACCTGAAGCTGGGGGCAATCGAGCATTTCGACTTCATCGATCCGCCGGATGCCCGCGCGATCCGAGATGGTCTCAAACTGCTCTATGAGTTGAGCGCCGTGGACGCGGACAACACCCTGACCGCAATGGGTCAGCGTCTTGCCAAACTGCCGGTCGACCCGCGGATCGCACGCATGCTGGTGGCAGGAGAGGCGGAGCGCTCACTCGCTGAGGTGTTGGTGATCGCCGCGGCCTTGAGCATCCAGGATCCGCGGCAACGCCCCATGGATGCGCCGCAGGCCGCCGATGCGGCTCAGGAGCGCTGGCGCGATCCGCGTTCCGATTTCCTCACCCTGGTCAAGCTCTGGCGCGATGTTCAGGAGCACTCGCACCACCTTTCCCAGCGCAAGCTGCGCCAGTGGTGCAGCGAGCATTTCCTGTCTTTCGTGCGCCTGCGTGAGTGGCGGGACATCCATCGCCAGTTGCGCGCGCTCGTCAAAGGCATGGGCTGGCGCGAGAATGAGCAGGAGGCCGACTATGCCGCCGTGCACCGCGCGCTCCTTACCGGGCTGCTCGGCAACATTGCACTGCGTGCCGATGATCAGAGCTACAGCGGGGCGCGCGACGTGAAGCTGCTGATCTTTCCCGGCTCCGGCATCGCCAAACGCCGACCGAAATGGATCATGGCCGCGGAGCTGGTGCAAACCAGCCGGGTGTTCGCACGCACGGCGGGCGAGATTCGGCCGGAGTGGGTGGAGTCGCTCGCCGTGCACCTCGTGCAGCGGTGCTATTTTGAGCCCTTCTGGGAGGAAAAACGGGGCCGCGCGGCGGGCTACGAGAGCGTGACTCTGTACGGTCTGCCCTTGGCGGCGCGGCGCAAGGTCGACTACGCGCGCGTGGATCCGGCTGCAGCCCGGGCGCTGTTTATCCGCGAAGGTCTGGTCAATGGCCGCATACGCACGCGGGGGCGCTTCCTCGCGCACAATCAACAGGTCATCGCCGAGATCGAAGCGCTGGAGGCAAAATCACGCCGCCGCGATGTGCTTGTGGATGTAACCGCCTTGGCGGCCTTCTACGACGAGCGCCTGCCAGCGGAATTGATGGATGCCGCGAGCTTCGAGCGCTGGGTCCGCCAGCCTGAGCACGATCGGGCGCTGCTTATGTCACAACAGATGCTCATGGAGCACGAGGCGGTCGAAGTCACCCAGGATGACTATCCTGAACATCTGAGCGTCCATTGCATGCGCCTGCCCTTGCGCTACCACTTCGATCCCGGCCATGCGGCGGATGGAGTCAGCGTGGTTGTTCCGCTCGCGGCCCTCAATCAGCTTGACCCGGAGCCTTTCGAGTGGCTGGTCCCTGGGCTCTTGCGGGAGAAACTCGTGGCGCTGATCCGAGCGCTGCCCAAGCGCCTGCGGCGCAACTTCGTCCCGGCACCGGAGTTCGCGGCGGCGATTCTGGATGCCGTTCCCCCGCGCAGGGGCTCGCTTTGCGATGTCGTTCGCGCCGAGCTCCAGCGCATGACCGGTGTAACCATCCCCTCTGATGCCTGGGATGGCATTGAGCTGGCGTTGCACCTGCGCATGAACTTCTGCGTGGTGGATTCGCAGGGACAGGCGATTCGCGAGGGGCGCGACCTCGGTGACCTGCAGCGCGGCCTCGGCGCGCGCGCCCGCGAACAGTTCGGCGGCGATCGAAGCGGTTGGGAGCGGCGGGGGCTGCGGCGCTGGGATTTCGACGAGCTGCGCGAGCACGTGGAACTCAATGAGGCCGGCGTAAATCTGCGCGGCTATCCGGCGGTGGTCGATGAGGGCGAGAGTGTGGCCTTGCGCTTGCTGGACTCACCCGAGCAGGCCGCACACGCGAGCCTCACCGGTATACGCAGGCTATTCATGCTGCATCTTCCCGATCAGACCAAGTATCTGCGCCGTAAGCTACCCGGGATCGATCGGCTGTGCTTGCTCTACAGCGTGCTCGGATCCTGTGATGCGCTAAAACAAGACCTCCTCGCGGCTGTCTACCAGCGCGTGTTCATGCCGGAGCAAGCCTTGCCACGCACGCGGGAGGCTTTTGAGGCGCGGCTGCAAGCGGGCCGGGAAGAGCTGATTCCAACTGCAACCGAGCTCGCCCAGAGCTTGCTCCAGGTTTTGCAGTGTTACCAGGATCTGCGCCGCCGGCTCACAGCGCAGGTATCGCCGGCGCAGCTGGAATCCTGTCGCGATATGCGCGAACAGCTCGATGCCATGATCTATGCGGGCTTTGTGCGCGAGACTCCGGCCCAATGGATGGGCGAGCTGCCGCGCTATCTGCGGGCACTGGCGCGCCGCCTGGAGCAGCTGCAGCGCGATCCGCTGAAAGACCGGCGCGGCCTGCAGGCGATCCATCCGCTTTGGGAGCAATATCGGCGCCGCAGCGAGCAGCATGCGCGCAAGGGCCTCCACGACCCGCAGCTCGATCGCTATCGCTGGCTGCTGGAGGAATATAGAGTGTCGTTGTTCGCCCAGGAGCTCGGCACGCGCGAGAAAGTCTCAGAGCGGCGGTTGCAAGAAGTGTGGCAGCAAGTACGATGAGGGTTGGCTGGTCGGCGCCATCGCGCGCCCTCAGGGGTATCGTTCATTATTCGCGGTTACCCAATTGGGCTGTCAAACCTCTTTTGACACCTTGGTAAACTCCGCGACAGTACGCCCAGCTGAACGGATAAGACTTCTCAGCGTCCCTTGGGCAACCTCCTTGTGCTCGGGAATGGAAAGCGTTGCTACATACCCTTCTTTTACCATGATGATATGACTACTACGGCGTCGCACCACTTCCCATCCAAACCTTTCAAACACCTAGATAGCTTTTCCCCCGCTCAAACGAGGGAGATGGGGCATTACGCCAACACCTCGACTTGCCGGGTCTCAACAGTCAAGGGCAAACCCCGTTCCGCACGTACTTCTAAGCATAATTGAATCGCTTTCTTAATGTTCTCCAGCGCTTGTTCTTTCGTGCTACCCTGGCTAACACAGCCTGGAATCCCAGGACATTCAACAACCCAGACACCATCTTCATCTCTATCAATAGTCACAGTGAACTTCACAATAATCTCCAGAGTAGCAGCCTGACGTAGGCGTCCCCTACAAGCGCAGATTGGACGATGCCGCTTCACTGAGAAAAACCAGCAGCGCCCGGATATTCTACACTCCCCTTCGATGCCGACGCCGCGCGCCTGTACGGCCGTGTTTTCGCCGCCGGACGAGCCGTCCGGCCCCGCGTGGCCGATCTAATGAATAAGCGCTTCGTCTGAGTGTTTTCACGCGCATTCTGCCACCGCGAGCTGCTATCATGCTCGCTTCAGCACAGCGTAGGAAGCAAGGTTTGCCATGGTCGAGGTCAGCGGACTGATCGCAACTCTCAACGATCTCCAGGGTCGCGTCGAGTCCCTGAGGGGGTATCTTTGACTACGACGAGCGCCAGGAACGTCTGGAAGAGGTCTGCCGTGAGCTGGAAAATCCAGACATCTGGAACAATCCCGAGCGGGCTCACGAGCTCAATCGCGAGCGGGTACGTCTGCAAACGCTGCTATCAAGCCTGCAGCAGTTGACTGGCGGGCTCGCCGAAGCCGCCGAGCTGCTGGCGCTCGTGCGCGCGGAAAATGACGCGGCGACTTTGGCCGAGCTCGAAGCGGAAGTTGGCGGCTACCAGAGAGAAATCGAGGCGCTCGAGTTTCGCCGCATGTTCTGCGGCGAGATGGACGACAAAAACGCCTTCCTCGACGTTCAGGCTGGCTCCGGCGGCACCGAGGCTCAGGACTGGGCCAACATGTTGCTGCGCATGTACCTGCGCTGGGCTGAGCATAAGGGCTTCAAGACCGAGATCATCGAACTCTCCGAAGGAGAAGTCGCCGGAATTAAAAGCGCAACCCTGCGCATCGAGGGCGATTATGCATTCGGTTGGCTACGCACCGAGACGGGAGTGCATCGGCTGGTGCGCAAATCCCCGTTCGATTCGGGCAACCGACGCCACACTTCCTTCGCGGCGGTCTTTGCCTCGCCGGAGCTCGATGACGACGTGGCTGTGGAGATCAATCCTGCCGACCTGCGCATCGATGTCTATCGCGCGAGCGGCGCCGGCGGTCAGCACGTCAACCGCACGGAGTCCGCGGTGCGCATTACCCATATGCCAAGCGGCACTGTCACGCAGTGCCAGAACGATCGCTCTCAGCACAAGAACAAAGCCACCGCCATGAAGCAGTTGCGGGCCAAGCTCTACGAGCTGGAAATGCAAAAACGCCGCGAAAAGGCCGATCAGCTGGAGGAGACAAAGGCCGATATCGGCTGGGGCAGCCAGATCCGCTCTTATGTCCTGGATCAGTCCCGGATCAAGGATCTGAGAACCGGTATCGAGATCGGCCAGACCCAAGCCGTGCTCAATGGCGCCTTGGATGCGTTTATCGAAGCGAGCCTCAAGGCCGGTCTGTAGGGCCTGTTGGCATCCACCCACGGCGTCGCGGATGGGTGCCAACAGGCCCTCGCCCGCCTGAATTGGAGTCCCGCCGATGAGCAATCGCAACCGAGCTGATCCTACCCAACAGGATCAGAACAAGCTCATCGCTCAGCGTCGCGAGAAACTAGCGCAGTGGCGAGCAAGCGGGGGTGCCTTTCCCAACGATTTCCGCCGCGACAGCTTGGCCGCGGAGCTGCACGGTCGGTTTGGCGAGCGGACAGCCCAGGAGCTGGAAGAGACGGCCGTGCCGGTAAAGGTCGCCGGGCGCATGGTCGGCAAGCGGGTCATGGGCAAGGCGAGCTTTGCCCATATTCAGGACATGAGCGGGCGCATCCAGCTCTTCCTGAGCCGCGATGACCTCCCTCCCGAGCGCTATCAGCAATTCAAGGGCTGGGATGTGGGCGATATCATCGGTGCCGAAGGCCACGTCTACAAGACCCAGACCGGGGAACTCTCCGTTAAGATCTCTGACATCCGGTTGCTGACGAAATCGCTGCGACCCCTGCCGGAGAAATACCATGGCCTGGCTGACCTGGAGGCGCGCTATCGCCAGCGCTATGTCGATCTCATCGTCAATGAAAGCGCGCGTCACACGTTTATCCTGCGCAGTCGAATCATCGAGTGCCTGCGCGCCGCATTCAATGCCCGCGGCTTCCTCGAAGTCGAGACCCCGATGATGCAGCCTATTCCCGGCGGCGCGGCGGCAAGGCCGTTTATTACCCATCACAACGCTTTGGATGCCAATCTTTATCTGCGCATTGCCCCCGAGCTCTACCTCAAGCGCTTGGTGGTCGGTGGTTTCGAGAAGGTCTACGAGATCAACCGCAATTTCCGCAACGAGGGCGTCTCGACCCGGCACAATCCGGAGTTCACGATGCTCGAGTTCTATCAGGCCTACGCCGATTACCATGACCTTATGAACATGACGGAGGAGCTGCTGCGCCATCTAGCGATGGAAGTGTTAGGCACGGATCAGCTCTGCTACCAAGGCGAGCCTATCGATCTTGGAACGCCGTTTGCCCGCCGCAGCGTGCGTGAGGCCATTCTCGAGCACAATCCGCGGCTCAGTGCTGCCGAGCTTGATGATCGCGAGGCATTATGCGGCGTGGCTCGGGAACTCGATATTGACGTCCGACCGCACTGGGGGCTTGGCAAGCTGCAGCTCGAGATCTTCGAGAAAACCACGGAGCACCGGCTGCGCGAACCCACTTTTATCACCGAATATCCCCGGGATGTCTCCCCGCTCGCCCGCCCCAAGGATGCCAATCCGTTGGTCACGGAGCGGTTCGAGCTGATCATCGCCGGCCGGGAGATCGCCAACGGCTTCTCCGAGCTCAATGACGCCGATGAGCAGGCGCAGCGTTTTCGTGAGCAAGTGGCCGAAAAGGAGGCCGGGGATGAAGAGGCCATGTTCTACGATGCCGATTTCATCCGCGCTCTGGAATATGGCCTGCCGCCGACGGCGGGTGAAGGCATTGGCATTGATCGGCTGGTGATGTTGTTCACGGATGCCCCCTCGATTCGCGATGTGCTGCTGTTCCCCGCCATGCGCGCACAAGCCGAGCCGGAGTGACGCCAGAGCAGTTGCATACAGTGGATGCGCTATCGCTTATCCACCCTACAGCCCCCGTAGCGCGCAATAGC
>JAKDMK010000428.1 GCA_030452365.1 Nitrococcus sp. | reverse complement strand
TGCGGTCGGAGAGCGCGACGTCGGTGACGTCGGACAGAGTGCGAATGTGTAAGCGATCGAAGATCTCGCGTGTATCAGATTCCCAACCTGCTTGGGCGAGTGCATCGAGCGCGGGATTGTTGATCTGCGGAAAAGGCAACAGCCAGTCGAGGCTTGAGCGAAGCTCCTCCGCCTGATCGAAGAAGTAGGGAAGCAGGATATCATTGTGAATGGGGGCGAGCTTGCCTTCGCCCGTGTAATCACCAGTTGCTAAGACGTCATGCCAAAGGACGCTCGATAGATCGAGAGCGATCGTTTCCTTGTTGGCCGCAAGCGCGAGAATACCGTCGCTGGCAACCGCACCGGTTACTTGAGCCGCGTGCCCGCTGTCAACGCTGTTGATAGCAAGGGCGCCAGCGTATTGGACGACGATTCGTGATAGGACTGTGCGAATGGTTGCAGTGTCGAAGCTTAGCGGGAAAATAGCCTTGTCAAGGAATTGGTCATGTCCATTTTCACGATAGACCTGGCCGAGCTCATCCATATCATCGAAGAGCGCACGGATTCCGACGTTTCCAAAAACGAGGCCTTCCTCACCATCCAAGGCCGAGTAGGCAATCGTCTTTTGCAAGATGCTGCCATAGTTATGCTCGCTTCTATCTGCACCCTTGACTGTTTCGTTCCCAGCAATTGCCGCTTCACCCACTTCGTTAGAAAAGAGCGATGATAGGAAGTCGTGAGAAAGGCCGTCGATCTGCCACGCGTTTTCAGCCGGAGCCTCCTTTTCGCCAAAGAGCAAGATCGTGAGCAAAGCTTGGCTATGCCGAGCGGCAGTAATATCTGGAATGACGGAGTCGAATGGCAGAGCGCTCCAGTCGAAGGTCTGTAATTCATCATTTGTTATCTGCCGCTCTGCGAGAACTTGGCTTGCAGCGATTGCGCCTCCTAGCAACGTGAGAAATGGGCTTATTAAACCAAGGACTTCGCCGAACGCCAGGGCAATTGTCCCATCGCGCACTCGAGCGAGGATTTCGTCTTGTGTGTGATAAGCATAGAAGTCGCTAAAGTCGGGATAGTGCATCCCTACGGAAGCAAGCAAAGAAGCCGCTTCCTCCACAGAAGTCGGTGGCCACTCGTCCCCACGACCATCCGCCGTCAGTCGAGCTTGAGCCTCGGAGTAGATCGACGCGAGAGCGCCCACCCCATAAGGCATATGGTCGAAACCCACTGCCGACGAGCCGGAAATCAGCGACAGGTAGCCTGCAAGACCAGCGCCGAGCGAGTGCCCAGTGAGTAACGGCTTGTTGCCATCTTCATCGAAGGGGGAATGACCGGCTACTTTTGAGTAGAACTGCAGCGCCAGTTCAGCCTGCCCGGCGCCGGTATACCCTGCCCCTAGAGTCCAACCGCTCCAGACGTCATATAGGCCGTCAGTCCCGCGAAAGGAAATGACCTGGTCCTGATTGAGTCCGTCGAAGTTTGATACATCGTATACCACAGCTTGAAATCCCGCAGCCTCGGCCACTCCGAGATCAAGCAACTCTTCAGCCGTATTTCCAACAGTAACTTCAGCAATTTTTGTCTTATCTTGTAAGTCAATCCCGGCGCCATAGCCGCGATTATATGCATCGAGAGACAAAATTGATAATAATAGGTCAGCATCAATAGTCATGTATATCTCTCCATTCAACGGAGCGAAGCCGGCTTATCGTCTCTTTTGCTATCTTGGATAGGGTGCTCCAATGCGGGTTTTTCATTATTTTTTGGTCATTTAACCACGGCAAAATGTCGTCAATCGCCCCGTCCGTTACTGCCTCGTTCGTTATTTCAAGAGAAACGCTCTTAATAGAAAACCCATTTGCTTCTTGGTATTTTCCTTCCACGTTCACGAAGTGCGCGGAATTCGGATCTTCTATGTCCCCAAACATCGCAAACGGTGGAGCGTCCTGGAGAGGAACCTCAATCGGCCGACGCCGAACGGAAAGCATTTTCGCAATGCGGCTGCCAGCCGTCCCTTGCGAAGAAAGGGTGTACATTTCATACGCCAAGCTGCCTTTGGGCAGTAGCATGAAAAGGTACTTATCTTTGGCGATTGGAATAACCACCGCCTCTCCACGCAAATATATTTGCGAGGGAGCGCCGTTTACCGCAGCAAACCAAACATTCTTTTCGTACTTTGCTGCTTGGACCGCATTCCCTGATACGATTCCGTCAGGTGTTTCGACCACAACGGTAAGCTTTTGATGCCATTCATAGCGGCTGCGGCACCCCGAAATTGCCATGGTTGCAACAAGAAGAGCCGAAAGGCCGACAAGCGCGCTGAATTTCATCTGAACCGCCCACCAGGCGAGCTGCCGAGTATGGTTCCCTGACACAGGGCAGGGCGACGGCGCGTGCGGCTGATATTTGAACGGGGACGGGACGTGAATCCGTGCTGCTTCGTAGCCCGCGCAATCGTCTGGCGCCTGCCAGATGGCGGCAACCCATTGATCTGATAACTGGCTGTCGGCCCCCCGGCCATGCCCGCATTCCCCCGCGATCGATCCGCATTCAGGGCTTGCCGTGCCTCTTGTTGTACAGGAGTGAAGCACACCTATCCATGGTTGTGAAGTGCAAAATGTCGTAGTGCGATATTCTCAACTCTTACGGGAAAGAAGCGCTCTGATTTCATGGACTGTTTGCTTCCCCAACCGTGATCGCACTGATTGCGGCATTTAAGACGAGCGTGGGTGCGAAACCCTGAGAATCGGCAACGGAAGATATAACCGCGCAAGTGCGACCTTGGCCCGGGCCGCTCAAAGCTGTCGAATCTGGGGGTTCATCGTCCTCTCCTTCGTGGCAG
>JAKDMK010000427.1 GCA_030452365.1 Nitrococcus sp. | reverse complement strand
GTCTCAGGAAACCTTTATTAGAGCGTATCGGGCATTACCCAACTTTCGTGGCGAGAGCAGTTTTTACACTTGGTTGTATCGCATCGGGCTGAACACGGCGAAGAATCATTTGGTTTCAATGAATCGGCGCCCGCCCGGCAATGACATCGATGTACAGGATGCCGAGCGCTATGACATCGAGTCGAGGTTGAAAGATTATGATACGCCCGAGGCGCTCGCCCAGCGCGAAGAGATCGAGCGCGCCGTGTATATGGCGATTGACGAGCTACCGGAGGATCTGCGCACCACGATCACGCTACGGGAGCTCGACGGGCTGAGCTATGAGGAGATAGCACAAGCAATGGATTGTCCGCTCGGTACGGTACGATCGCGCATATTCCGCGCTCGCGATATCATCGCCAAGCGCTTGGGTCCATTATTTAGTTTGTCAGGTGGCGGATTATGAGGGATGAGCTGAACGAGCAGCTATCGGCGCTGGTCGATGACGAGCTCAGAAAGGATGAAGCGGATTTGCTTTTGCGTCAATTGGCACGCTCCAAGGAGCTTAGAACGCGCTTCGCACGGTACAGTCTAATTAGCGCGGCGCTGCACCGGAATCTCTCTGTTGCAACGGGCAGTGACCTTGCCGAACGAGTGGCCGCTGCGCTTGAAGATGAGCCGAGTTATGGAGGTAATGAGCGCCGGTATTCACGCATCGGCATGCTCTTGCGGCCGGCAGCTGGCTTGGCCCTTGCCGTCACCGGGGCGATGGCCGTGGTGACGATGTGGCCGCACGCGCCGCCGCCGGGTGCACCTGAGCAGGCCGTGGGGCCGATTGCGGCGGTGCCGGGGGTAACGGCTCAAAGCCTGCAGCCCATTGAAGCGAATGCCACGCCGGGTGTAGAGATATCGCCTAACGTGGTCGCCTACGCGACAACAAGCCCTCAGCGCCAATGGGAGCACCTCGATCCACAGGTGCGGCTGCAATTGACGGGTTATCTGATCAAGCATAGTTCTCTGCTCCAGCAGGACGAGCGTTCTGCAACCGGCAACATGGACGCCTCTCTGCCGTACATGCGAATGATAGTGCATGAAGCGAACGAATGACCCAGGGGCGGGCTACCGCGTCGGGCTCTGGGCATTGGTTTGTATCTTGCTCAGTACAGCGGGTCTGGTTTATGCCAACGGGAATCAGACAGCCGACAATCAGACCGCGCGCGCATTACTGCGGCGCATGGCCGAAGCCGCGCGTTCCACTGACTATATTGGGGTTTATGTCCATCGCGTCAGGGACAGCCTGCAAACTATGTACATCGTTCATCAGATCAAGGATGGTCATAGGCGCGAGCGGCTGCTTACGTTGAACGGACCTGCGCGGGAGGTTATCCGCACCAGTAGCCGAACCACCTACATCCAGCCCACTACACATTCCACTGCCGACAGCCTCCCCATTCTGGATACCCCGTTTGCTGCCGTGTTCTCGGATAGCTCAACTCGAGAGTTCCACCACTTTTATGATGTCTATGATCTAGAGCTGCTCGGCAGCGACGGGCGTATCGCGGGGCGTGACGCAAGGCGTCTGAACATCGTCTCGCTCGATCACTTCCGTTACGGCTATCGGCTTTGGATCGATAAGAAGAGCGGATTGCTGCTGCGATCGGATTTGATCGATGAACTGGATGAGCCTTTAGAACAGACCCTGTTCACCGCTATCGAAACGCGTGAATCCATTGCGGACCAACAACTCGAGCCCACCCTTGCCGGAAACGAGGTAACCTGGCAGCGCGAGTATGCGCGGCCAGCCAAGACCAGCGCTTCGCTATGGGAGGTTGGCGATCTGCCGCAAGGGTTTCAGCTCGTATTGCGCGAGCGCCACCGTGTCAGGGATGACAGCGAGGGGTCAGTGGAGCATTGGCTCTATAGCGACGGCTTGGCTACGGTTTCGGTCTATATTCGGCAACAAAACGGCCATCCATTTAACGGCTGGTCGCGTATGGGGGCAGTAAGCGCGTTCGGGCGTACGCTTGGTGACTATCAGATCATCGTGGTCGGAGAAGTCCCTCCCGTGACCGTGCAGCAGATCGGTCAGTCGGTGCGGCGGGTAACCGACGAGCCATGATCCGACGCGGTGCGTGTGAGCGTCGTTATCTCACCTTAGTCTTTGCGCGTTCACGAGTAAAATAACCGCTTTCGATTTGTGCGCGCGCTCCGAAGGGCATATCGTGCTGACCTAGCCGGCCTTGTGTAGCCGTCGATACTTCGTGGCTGAGACAGCGCAGGCACGGCAGGTGTTTCCACGGTATGAGTTTTGGATTTCAATGACCACGCTTAGACTGGCGCAGATTCGTAATTTTTCCATTATTGCCCACATCGACCACGGCAAGTCGACGTTGGCGGACCGCCTGATCGAACGCTCCGGTGCGCTGAGCGATCGGGAGATGTCAGAGCAGGTCCTCGATAGCATGGATCTGGAGCGTGAACGCGGGATTACCATCAAGGCCCAGAGCGTTTCCCTCGAGTACTTGGCGCGCGACGGCCAGACCTATCAGCTCAATTTCATCGACACACCGGGTCATGTTGATTTCTCCTACGAGGTCAGCCGCTCCCTCTATGCGTGTGAGGGTGCCCTGCTGCTACTCGATGCCTCGCAGGGCGTGGAGGCCCAGAGCGTGGCCAACTGCTACACCGCCGTGGAGCAAGGGCTCGAAGTGCTGCCGGTGCTCAACAAGATCGATTTGCTATCGGCCGACCCCGACCGAGTGATCCAACAGATCGAGGAAATCATCGGCCTTGATACTACCGACGTGCTCAGGATCAGCGCCAAGACCGGTCAAGGGGTCGATGAGCTGTTA
>JAKDMK010000092.1 GCA_030452365.1 Nitrococcus sp. | reverse complement strand
GGTTCTGGTATTCCGGCCTAATCCCGAGATCAGCGCGGCAGCGATTGTCCGGTTAATTCATGAAAACCCCAAAGTATATCGACTCGAAGGCCAGGAGCGACTGCAGTTTCGCCAGGCCATGGAAGACGCCGAGCATCGGATCAGCACGGTCGCGCAGCTCCTTGACGCGCTGGCGCAGCAAGTGGCCGCCTAAATATATGATTTTTATAAAGCTTCTCTGCAGACACTTGCTGACCGTGTTGCTGGGCCTAATCTTGACTGCAATGGCGATACCCGCCACGGCGCAAACCGGCTATGCAGTGGAAGTCGTGATCTTTCGCCACTGGGAGGCTCCGGGCGACGACGCGGAATTCTGGCCGCACTCGCCGCAGCCGATCTCACGATCGGCGACGCAACGCTGGGTCACCTTGGGGCCCGTGGCACACGGCACGGACCCTCCGGCTTTCAGCCGCCTGCCGAATACGCAGCTGCAGCTCGCCGGCATCCGTGAGCGCCTCGATCACTCCAAGGATTACGAAGTCTTACTACACGTCGGTTGGCGGCAATCGGACCTCGATCCCGCCAACACTCCGGCGGTCGTGCTGCCGTTGAACTGGACCCCACCCACATTGTCCACGGTCACGGATACCGCGGAAGAACCCTCCCACGGTCAAAACCCATTCGACTACTTGCCGAGCGGCACCCGGCTCTGGGGGACCCTGCGCTTGCTGCAGCAGCGTTATCTGCATTTCCAGGTAGATTTGCGCTTTAGCCGCAATGGCATTGACGCTGAGAGCATGGATGATACGGTGACGATCTATCCAATGACCCAAAGCCGCCCCATGCGCTTGGGCGAGATCCACTACCTTGATCATCCGGTACTCGGCGTTCTGGTAGAGGTACGCCAGCTCGAAACTGAACGCGAGCAAAATCGTACGCAAGCGGTTCAGTGAAGAGGGCCTGGGCACACTACGCAAACCGTAGGCGCACAGATCCATTATGCTAAAGCTTGGGAATGAGCTCGGTCAGAAGTCTTCGCACCTGACCCATGCCCGTGCGTAACATGCTCTCGATCTGCGTCATCGCCACCTCGCTCTGGCCATGCAGACCCGCTCCCCAGTTCACCACCACGGCACAGGTGGCATAGGGGAGCTCCAACTCCCGCGCCAGCGCTGCTTCCGGCATGCCTGTCATCCCGACCATGGCACAGCCGTCGCGGGCCATACGGCGAATCTCCGCCGCAGTCTCCAGTCGCGGACCCTGCGTCGCGCCGTAGGTACCACGGTCCACCGCTTCGATACCCGCCGCGCGTGCAGATTCGATCAGCAACGAGCGCAGCGCCCGATCATAGGGCTGAGTGAAATCGATATGTACGACCTGCGCGAGGTTCTCACCGAAGAACGTATGATCCCGGCCCCCTGTGTAATCGATGATCTGATTCGGGAATGCCAGCCGACCAGGGGCCATGCCCTCAGCTATGCCGCCGACAGCCGCCACCGCCAATACGCAATTGGCCTTTAGATGCTTAAGCGACCATATATTGGCACGGTAGTTGATTCGATGCGGCGGAATGGTATGGCCACTACCATGGCGCGCGAGGAACATGATTGGCTTGCCGTCCAGCACCCCATGGGTGATGGGGCCCGAAGGTTCGCCATACGGTGTGTGCACCATTTCACGGCGCTCGATCTCCAATCCATTGAGAGAAGTCAATCCAGTCCCGCCGATAATGGCAAGCGTCATGTCTTCGGTCCTTGCGCAATGGTGAGGAAACTGTGGATGTCAACAGGCCCTAGGCAAACCCGAACTGGCGAAACGAGGCTCAGTCCTCAAGCTCAGGCTTGACGGCGTAGATACTGGTCAAGTTCCGAAAATAGCCCTTGTAGTCCATGCCGGCACCGAATACGTACCGGTCATCGACAGTCAGCCCGTAAAAATTGGCTTCGAGCCCTTCGCATCGACGGCTATGCTGTTTGTTCACCAACACTGCAGCGAGGACCTCTTTCGCCCCCGTGTCGTAGCACTCGTCAATAATTCCCGCCAATGTATGACCTTCATCGAGAATATCATCGACCACCAGTACCGTCCGCCCGCGCAGCGATGTCTGCGGCCGCGCGAGCCAGGCCACATCCGTACCCCGGGTCGAGCGGTGATAACGAGTCGCGTGGATGTAATCCACCTCCAGTGGAAACTGCAGTCGCGGCAGAAGCTTACCTAATGGCACGAGTGCACCGATCATCACCCCGAGAACCACCGGCATAGAGCTGCCCAGCTCTGCTTCGATCTCCTGCGCCATTTGATCCAGCGCGCGCTCGACACCGTCCTCGTTGTGAAGCCTATCGGCGGTTCGGAGCACCTCGTCCAAACGCTGCGGGGTCACTTGCTGCTGTGTCGCCATTTAGGGCCTGTTGACGTTCGCCACGACGGCGCGCCGGCAGCCATGGCTTCGCTGATGCGGTAGGCGCCGCCGACCGTCTCGGCTGGTTTCAGGAATCAGATCACTGCCCCAGAGTTCGATCGTGCCGGTTGAACCCTGCATTACCACCCCCGCAGCATGGGCCTCGCCTGTCCGATCGTAGACGGGCGGACTCGCGCCCTCGTGCATGCGCAGAGAGCCAAGATTATAGGTGCCGAGTCTAGCGCACACCACCCCCATGCTGTCACCGCAGCAATGCCTCGATGCAGCAATCAATCAACGATTCAATCCTCTCCAGACAGAGGCGCGCGCTCTGCGGTAATCTAACCCAGTGGTGGCGTTTGCTCCGCTATTGGCCCACGGGGCAGCCTGATCCACTGCGCGCGCAAGCAGACCATGCGAATAGGCATACTTCAATGCGGCTCGCCTGCAGCGGAGCTTCGCTCGAGCTTCGGCGATTATCCGCGGATGTTCCAGCGACTGCTGTCGCAAGCTTCGCCCGCGCTCGAATTCCGAAGCTATGATCTCACCACCGGGTGCTTTCCTGACTCACTCGCCGAGTGCGACGGCTGGCTATTCACCGGTAGCAAATGGAGTGTCTACGATGATGCGGACTGGATTCGACACGCCGGCACACTCGCCGCTCACCTACACGCATCGCGCAAGCCGACCATTGGCATCTGCTTTGGCCATCAGCTCATCACCGCGGCGCTCGGTGGTCGAGTCGAAAAGGCGCCCCAAGGCTGGGGGGTAGGCGTGCACACGATATCCATCCAAAACCGCCCGCATTGGATGATACCGACCCGCGATCGGCTCTCCTTATTGGTCAGTCATCAAGACCAGGTGATCATGCCACCGCCAGGCGCGCGGCAGCTCGCCGGCAGTGCGTTCTGCCGCTATGCCATGTTGCAGGTCGCGGATCATATGTTGACGTTACAGGGACACCCGGAATTCTCCAAGAATTACGCAAGGACACTGATAAACCGGCGCCGCGCAAACATTGGCCAGCAAGCTTATGACGCGGGGCTCGCCTCGCTTGCGTTGGATGTAGACGATGGTATTGCCGCGCAATGGATTATTCGTTTCCTAGAGGGCGTATAATCTCGCTAACAACGGTTCGCCTGATCGCCCATCGGCAATCCGACTAGGGTTTTGCACCGAACGCATAGCGAGCGTGCTCTAATCCTCACAGCATCGTCCGCCAATCTCCCGCAGCAATATCTCACGCCTTCATCGTATAGCGCTCCAAATGACGGATACCGACCTGCTTTCGCAACTTCGAATCGATCCTGGCCAGCGCCAAGGCGGCCCCAAACGGCGCTGGCCGCGGCTGGTGATCGTCGTAGTTCTGTTAGTGGCGCTCATTGCTGCGGCCTGGTACTGGCTTTCGGGGCGGGCGGTCGTGGTGGAGACGGTTACCGCGGCACCGCTCGCCGCGACCGGCGCCGATGCGGCGGTACTCGATGCCACCGGATATGTGATCGCCCGCCGCCAGGCGACGGTCTCCTCGAAGATCACGGGCAAGCTGGTTGCGGTCCTAATCGAGGAGGGAGACCGGGTCAGCGAAGGACAGATACTCGCGCGTCTCGATGACCGGGACGCCAAGGCAGAGCTGCAGCTCGCGCAAGCACAGCTCGCCGCAGCCAAGGCAGGGATTGCGGAGCTCAATGCTCTGCTGCGGCAGGCCCAGCGCGACCTCGACCGCCAACAGGCGCTCAACGCGCGTGGGGCAACGGCGCAGCAGGCGTTGGACAGCGCCCGCACAAACGTGGCTACGTTCAGCGCGCAGATTAAGGCACAGCAGGCACAAATCGAGGTTGCCCAAGCGAGTCTGCGCATCGCCCAGGTGAACGTAGGGGATACCGTCATTCGGGCACCGTTCTCTGGGGTCGTCGTCGCCAAGACCGCCCAACCGGGTGAGATGGTCTCACCGGTATCGGCCGGCGGCGGCTTCACCCGCACCGGGATCTGTACGATTGTGGACATGAGCTCCCGCGAAATCGAGGTGGATGTGAACGAGGCATACATCAACCGCGTCAAACCGGGGCAACCGGTGGAGGCCGTTCTGGATGCTTATCCGCGTTGGGAGATCCCCGCCAAAGTCATCGCGATCATCCCGACGGCTGAGCGCAGCAAAGCCACCGTCAAGGTGCGCATCGCGTTCGCAGAGCTCGATCCGCGCATCCTACCCGAGATGGGTGTGCGCGTGTCCTTCCTCGCCGAGCGCACGGCAAATCGTGACGAGCCGCCGCCAGGCGTCGTAGTGCCCGCGACCGCCATCGTTCAGCGCGGCGGCAACGCCGTGGTCTTTGTAGTCAACGGCGAACGCGCGCATCAGCGCATCGTCACGATCGGCCAGAGTTACGGGGACCTGCGGCAAATTGGCAGTGGGCTAAAAGCCGGAGAGCGCGTCGTGCGCGATCCAACAGCGGAGCTGACTGATGGCATATGGGTTCAAACGAAATCCAGCGAATCCTGACGCCCGTTCCGACCGAGAAACGGCTGCCACAGCCAACTTGATCGAAATCCGGGACATCAGCAAGGTCTATCTGCGAGGCAAGCAGCAAATCGAAGTGCTGCGCCACATCGATCTCGACATTCCCAAGGGAGACTTTGTCGCCCTCATGGGACCGTCCGGATCGGGCAAGACCACCCTGCTCAATATAATCGCCGGGCTCGACTCGCCAACCAATGGGAGCATCAGCATTGCCGGGCAGCGAATCGATCGTCTGTCTGCGGGCGAGCTGGCGCGCTGGCGAGCCGCCCATGTCGGATTCGTATTCCAGTTCTATAATCTATTGCCGATGCTATCGGCGCAGAAAAACGTCGAGCTGCCGCTGTTGCTCACCCGTCTTAGCGCCGCACAGAGGCGCCGCCACGCCAACGTTGCCCTGCAGCTCGTCGGCCTCGAAGCACGCGCCAGCCATAGGCCCGGCGAGCTCTCCGGCGGTCAGCAGCAACGGGTCGCCATCGCCCGCGCCCTGGTCTCCGACCCCATGCTCCTGGTCTGCGACGAGCCCACCGGCGATCTCGACCGGCTTTCCGCCGAGGAGGTGCTGCAGCTGCTGCAGCGGCTCAATCGCGAATACGGTAAAACCATGGTTTTGGTCACTCATGACCCGAAGGCGGCGGAATACGCGCTGAGCACCCGTTTTCTCGACAAGGGTACCTTAGTCGAGCAGGCCACCTGAGACTACGGTCGTGAAATACTTGCCGCTGCTCTGGACCGGCCTGTTGCGCAAAAAGACCCGCACCGTGCTCACCTTGCTCTCGGTAGTAGCGGCATTCACGCTGTTCGGCATGCTCGATGCCGTGCGTGTCGCCTTCAATGCCCCAAACAGCGTCGCTGGAATCGACCGTCTGATCGTCATTTCGCGCTACTCGATTATCCAGCCACTGCCGTACGCCTATGCCATGCGCATTCAGTCCATACCCGGCGTTCAGGAAGTGGCCTACGCCATATGGTTCGGCGGTATCTATCAGAATCGCGAGAACTTCTTCCCCAACATGGCAGTGAGCGCCAAGGAGTATCTGGCCATCCATCCCGAGATCGTTTTGCCCGCGGCGCAGGAGCAAGCCTTCCGCCGGACCCGCACCGGTGCCATAGTCGGCAGGACCTTGGCCGAACGCTTCGGCTGGGAGATCGGCGATAAGATCCCGCTCAAAGCAACCATCTTCCCGAAGAAGGACGGCACTAATGTATGGGTCTTCGACCTGGTCGGCATCTTCCATGCCGATCGTCCCGAACTGCAGGGCATCGAGCGGCAAATGCTGTTCCACTACGACTACGTAGACGAAGCTCGGCTACAAGATCAGGGCACCGTGGGTTGGTATATCGTCCAGGTGGGCGACCCGGGTGAGTCCGACCGCATCACAGCGGCGATTGATGGTCTGTTCGCGAACTCGGCGTACGAGACCAAGACTCAGAGCGAGAAAGAATTTCAGCTCTCGTTCGTGAAACAAATTGGAGACATCGGCTTGATTGTCAGCGCCATCATGGCAGCCGTGTTCTTCACCCTAGTGTTGCTCACCGGCAACGCCATGATGCAGGCCGTACGCGAGCGCATTCCCGAGCTGGCCGTATTGAAGACAATCGGCTTTTCCAACCGCCTCGTGCTACTGCTCGTGCTCGCCGAGGCCATCGTGATCATGCTGCTCGGCGGCATCGGCGGGCTGATGCTCGCCCGCGCGCTGCTGCCGGTCATGGCAACTGCCACGAGCGGGCGGCTCAACCTGCCGCTCACTTTGGATACTTGGCTGTTGGGCGTGGCATTGATGCTACTCATCGGTCTTGTAATCGGCTTGCCGCCCGCGCTGCGCGCGCTGCGGCTCAACGTCGTCGACGCGCTACGCGGCTAGGCCGCGATGGCAAACACCGTGAGCAAAATCGGCCGCATCCTGCACGCCTTCGGGCTGGGGTTGCTCATCCTCTTTGGTCTGGGCATCTGGATAACGGCGCCGTTGCTGATAGTAGCATCGGCCGCCGCGTACACCGCCTGGCTCGTTGCGAGTCGCCTGGGACGCCAAGTCCTGGCGATCACCTGGACCGGGCTCGCGACGCTGCCCCAGCGGTTGGGTGGCGCATCCGTCATCGTGATCGGCATCGCCGGCGTCGTGGGTGTGCTGGTCGCTCTGCTCGCCATGGCGAGGGGCTTTCAAACCACCCTGCAACAGTCCGGTGACAACGCCACCGCAATCGTCCTTCGCGCCGGCGCCAATAGCGAGCTCGCCTCAAGAATCGATCGCGCCAGCGCGGCATTGATCGCACAGGCGCCAGGCATCCTGCACGATGCGCAGGAGCGCCCGATCATCTCCAAGGAAGTGGTTGTCGTAACCAACGTTCCCAAACGCTCCACGGGCACCGCTGCCAACGTCGCCGTACGCGGTGTCGGTCCTCAAGTCTGGGCCCTGCGCCCCGAGGTCCGGATCGTCGACGGCCGCCGATTCAAGCCCGGGCTGCGCGAGCTTATTGTAGGACGCGGCGCTTTGGTGCAGTTCAAGGGGTTGAGCCTGGGCTCTACCGTGCAGGTCAATAACCAAGCATGGCGGGTCGTTGGCATATTTGCCTCCGAGGACGCGCACGAATCCGAACTCTGGGGCGACGCGGAGTCGGTAGCCGCGGCCTATCGCCGCAACGGTTTTCAGTCGGTAACGGTGCGCTTGACCAGCCCTACCGCCATCACCCGCTTCAACGCCGCGCTCGCCGCGGACCCGCGCCTGAAGGTTGACGTGGAAACTACGCGCGCCTACTACAACAAACAATCACAACGCCTAACGGAGCTCATACGCGTGTTGGGCATAGGCATCGCGGTGATCATGGGCAGCGGCGCGACGTTCGGCGCGCTGAACACCATGTATGCGGCGGTATCTGCGCGGGCGCGGGAGATCGCCACCCTGCGGGCATTGGGCTTTACCGGCACGCCGGTCGTGACGGCGCTATTGCTCGAGACCATGCTACTGGCGCTGGTCGGGGGCGTCCTCGGGGCCGGGATCGCTTATGGGCTGTTCAATGGCTACACCGTCTCGACGCTTGGCTCCAATTTCAGCCAAGTGGTATTTCAGTTCCAGGTGGGACCGCCGCTGCTGCTGAGCGGGCTGCAGTGGGCACTTGCAATCGGCTTTCTCGGCGGCCTG
>JAKDMK010000091.1 GCA_030452365.1 Nitrococcus sp. | reverse complement strand
TCTGCAGCGGATCATGCGCCATGTGAACGGGCTTTACACGCAATACTTCAATCGCGCTCAAGATCGAGCAGGACAGCGACCTGGGGCAAACAGTTAAATAGCTAATACTAGATTTGACCCCATGCGCATAATTCGTGTAGGGCATCCAGCAAGGCTTCGTTCTCGGGTGGCGTGCCGACCGTGATCCGTAGCCGATCATGCAGTCTTGGCTGATCGAAGTGGCGCACGAAGATAGCCCGAGCCTTGAGTGCTTGATAGAGTGCGCGAGCGCCACCGCCGAGGGTGTCAGGGACCCGGGCCAGCAGGAAGTTGGACTGGCTTGGCGCGCACTCCAAGCCAAGCCCATGGAGTGTCGCCGCCAGACGCGCGCGCTCCCCCCGCACCGCTTCCCAGGTTTGCGCCGCATGCGCCCGATGCGCAAGGGCCGCCAAGCCGAGCTGTTCTGCTATGGCATCGACGCTGTAGCTGTCCCGGGTCTTGGTCGCAATAGGTTCGATAAGGCCACGGTCGCCGATGCCATAACCAAGCCGCAGGCCGGCGAGGGAGTATCCTTTGCTGAACGTGCGCAAGATTAGGAGATTGTCCTGCTCATGAGTCAGCGACACCACGTCATGGTTGCGCTCCGGGTCGGCGAAATCCACGTACGCCTCATCGACGAGCAGCACACCATCTAGGGCTTGTGCAACCGCCGCAATGGTCTCGGCGTCAAGCAATGTGCCCGAGGGGGCGTGCGGGTTCACCAGCAAGGTGAGATTCACCCCCGCCTGATTCATGCAATTGGCGAAATCAGCGGGCGGCTGCCATGCCCCATCCAGGGGAACACGTACGACCGGTGAACCGTTAACGGCGGCGAGCACGGGATAAAGGGAATAGCCGGGATCGGCTATGCCGATGGGCTTACCGGGGTCGACGAAGGTGGTGATGGCGAGCCGCAGCAACTCGTCTCCGCCGTTGGTCGTAACGACATTCGAAGCGTTAACCCCGTGCAACGCGGCGATGGCTTCGCGCAACTCGCTACTGGTAGGAGGCGGATAGCGCCGCAAGCGCTCGCTGCTAATGGCCTGCAGCGCCGCCAGTACGGGCTCGGGCGGCGGGTAAGGGTTCTCGTTGGTATTGAGCTTGATTGCCCTTGGGTCGTCTGGCTGCTCGCCTGGCGTGTAACCAGCCATGCGGCGAATGCCGTCGCGTTCGTAAGGCATTATCGATGTTCTCGGCACGAGGGCCTGTTGACATTCACCCGCGACGCCGCGCCGGCGCCTCGCGCCGATGGCACAAGCCAAGCGGATGCCGGAGTAGGGCGGTAGCTTGCTAGGGCGCCTCGCACGCGAGCGGCGCACTGCTCGAGCATCAGGTATTGCTGCCGTCCTTATTGCGCAATTGAGCAACTGCCTCCGGTGGTATGCTGGCGGCATAGGACCACCCCGGATTGATCACCAGCCCCATTCCCTCGCTGGCGTTGGCAATGATCCAACTGAATTCCACCTCGAATGGGAAGCTGAAATCGGGATACTCCTCGCTTATGAGCGAGACGCGCTCGGAATGGGTGAACATGGCCAGCATCGGGGTCTTGTCGGGACCCTCGAGGACGAGCGGCTGCGGGGGCACGTCATCCTCTTCTTCATCGCGCTTTCGCGGTTGGCTGAGAAGAATGTACACATCGGAGTCGATCAGTTGATGGACGAACTCGGCGGTGGAGGTATCACCATTTTGCGCGGCGGCCAAGGCCTTCTCTAGATCATTGGCTGGCTCTAGCTCGGTCGGCGAACGGGAGGGGTGTTCGGACATGATTGGGACTCCGGTTTGAGATGTCTTATGTACAGCGTCTCACATCCACCGGCGAGGATAAAACACCAGTCGCGATTTCCGCCCCTGCTGAACGCAACTCGGCTTTGAATGTGGACGCGGTGCGATCTCTTGCCTGCCACGGTCGCGGAGGGGGGGCAGGATGATTGCTGCGCGCATTATTGGACATCGTGGAGCAAGCAGCTTGGCCCCGGAGAATACCTTGGCTGCTATCCGCGCGGCGGCCGAGGTGGGTGTAAGCTGGGTGGAGATCGACACTCGACTCTTGGGCGACGGAACCCCGGTGGTCCATCACGACGAGTGCGTGGATCGTTGTACGGACGGGACCGGTCCGCTGTCCGCATTCGACCGCGTGACGATACGCCGGCTTGATGCCGGAGGCTGGTATAGCGAGGCGTTCACTGGCGAGCGCATCCCATTGCTGGCCGAAGCCCTGGCGCTGGTTCGCGATCTGGGGCTCGGTATCAACCTGGAGCTCAAGGCTGACGGCCACTCCAGCGATCAGCGACTCGTCCATGCGGTGTTAGGCGAGCTCAGGGCGGCGGCCATTCCAAGCGAGCGGGTCTTGGTTTCGTCATTTGAACCGGCCGCACTGAACGCCAGCCGGGTGCAAAATCGCGAGCTCCTTATCGGCTGTCTTTGGTCGCGGTTGCCACCGCACTGGCGGCGGCGGGCGGCGGCTCTGGGGGCGGTTAGCGTCCATTGCGACTGGCGGTACCTAACCGAGCGGATTGCAACTGCCGTCAAGCAAGCCGGATTCGACCTTTACTGCTATACCGTAAACGACCCCAAGGCATTCTTGCCTTATAGGGATTGGGGCATTGATGGCATCTTTACCGACCGCCCCCAGGATTTCCTAGGCGGCGGCCAAGCCGCGGGATTGGAGGAACAGCCCGGCGGCGCGAAAGGGTAGGCGTGTTCCGCACGGCTTCAATGCCGCCACCGACATACTTGGTCCGCTCGGCTTGCTGCTGAGCGCGTCGGTTCGGAATTACTTCTCGAACACCAGGCTGTCAGGGTTTGCACCCAAGCTCTGCAGGGCCTCGTTAACCTCACGAGTGAACGGACGCGGACCGCAGACATAGAAGTGCTGATCGAAATCCGCGATCTGCTCGACCAGAAAATCCCGGTCGATGCGCCGATTCAGGTGACCGGATCCGCTCTCGCGGGTGCAGGTGAACACGCATTGCTCACCCAGATAGTAGCGCAGCTCATGCTCCTCGATGACATCGGCTGGTGTCCGGTTAGAGAAGAGCAGCTTGTGTCCGGCGAGCTTCCCGTCGCGCGCTAGGGTTCTCAGGTGAGCAAGAAATGGCGTAATGCCGGCGCCGCCGGCGATGAAAACGCCCGGCCCTTGGTAGGTGATGGTTCCAAACGGGTCACTGATCTGTAGCGTATCACCGGGCTGCAACGAGCGTATCTGCTTCGTCACCCCATCGTGATCGTCATAGGTCTTGATGGTGAACTCGAGGACTCCGTCCTCCCGCAACGAAGTTGGAGTAAAGGGCCGTCCCTTTTTCTCCCAGCCGGCCTTGGTCAGAACGAGCTTTACGCCTTGACCGGGCACGAAGTGGAACTCATCGGGCAGGGTGGTGGTCAAGCGCAGCACGTTATGAGTGACACAGCCGCTGCGCAGCAAGGTGACGGTATACGCCATGATCGCCTCCTTAGTTTTATATCAAAGCAAGTCAGTATATCTGATGCATGCGCTAATGCAGGCAAAATAGGTGCTGGCGTTGGGCGCAATTCGTAAATTCGTGTTTCCCATGAGAGCGCAAGGACGGCTATGCTTAAGTTAAGTATGGGGCGGTGTCTGCCCCGCGGGCTGCCTGAGTACAAGAACAAGTGTTAGGAGAGCCGTATGGCCATATCGTTGCTCGTCGTTATCGGCGTCATCGTCGTGCTTATCATCGCCTCTTTCCGGGTGTTCCGCGAGTACGAGCGCGGAGTCATCTTCCTGCTTGGCCGATTCTGGAAGGTGAAAGGGCCTGGGCTGCGTCTGGTAATCCCGTTACTGCAGCAGTCGGTTAAGATCGATCTGCGACTGATCACCATGGATGTGCCGCCCCAGGACGTGATCTCGAGGGACAATGTGTCGGTAAAGGTCAGTGCCGTCCTTTATTTCCGAGTCGTTGATCCGGAGCGGGTGGTCATCCAGGTCGAGAATTATATCCTAGCCACCAGCCAATTGGCCCAGACCACGCTGCGTTCGGTGCTCGGTCAGCACGACCTCGACGAGATGCTCTCCGCACGCGACAAGCTCAACCAGAACATCCAGTCCATTCTTGACGAGCACACGGATGCCTGGGGGATTAAGGTTGCCAATGTCGAGATCAAGCACGTTGACCTCAATGAATCCATGGTTCGCGCCATCGCCCGCCAAGCCGAGGCTGAACGGGAACGCCGGGCCAAGGTCATTCACGCCGAAGGCGAGTTCCAGGCAGCGGAGCAGCTCGTGGCCGCGGCCATGCGCATCGCCACCCAGCCCGAGGCGCTGCAGCTACGCTACCTGCAGACCTTGGCGGATATCTCCGGACAGAGCAATACCGTGGTCATTCCGCTGCCCTTGGAGATCTTCCGCATTCTCGGGGGCAAGGAGCCCGTGCGCGCGGAGCCGCCCGAGCGCTCAGCGGTAGAGTAGGGCGACCAATCATTGGCCCAAGGCAGCGATGCTGAGCCCCACCGGAGCGTGGCTAGGCACAACACGGATAGGCGAGCGCTGGCAGAGGGCGAGGAGGCGCTGCTTGGCGTCTTCCTCGACACGCTGTGGATGGAGCGCGGCCTATCGGATCATACTCTAAGCGCCTATCGCAGCGATCTCGTGGCGTATTCCCGTTGGTTGGCCCAGCGCCACGGTATAGCGTTGCTGCAGGCCGGGCGTGAACATCTCATAGGCTATCTTGCCGAGCGCGTTGGTTCTGGGGCGAAGGCGAGAACGACTGCTCGGTTACTCGCCAGTCTACGCAGTTTCTACCGCCTGCAGCTGCGTGAAGGGCGCGTGGCAGAGGATCCGACCCTGCAGGTGGATTCCCCTAAGTTGGTGCGGCCACTGCCCGGAACCCTAAACGAGCCGGAAGTCGAGGCGCTGCTTCTGGCGCCGAACTGCGATGAGCCGATGGGATTTCGCGATCGCACGATGCTGGAGGTGGCCTATGCGACCGGGCTGCGGGTATCCGAGCTGGTGGGGCTTTGCCTTGGGCAGGTGAATCTGCGCCAAGGTGTGTTGCGCACTATCGGCAAGGCCAACAAGGAGCGCTTGGTTCCGTTAGGGGATGAGGCACAGGCTTGGATCGAGGATTACCTACCGGGTGCGCGCGCGGTGTTGCTTGGTGCAAACGCGACTCCGGCGCTTTTCGTATCCCGCTGCGGCAAGGCCATGACGCGCCAGGCATTTTGGTATCGTGTCAAGCACTACGCGCAGGTCGCCGGAATCGGCAAACCGCTCTCGCCGCACACGCTGCGTCACTCCTTCGCCACCCACCTGCTGAATCACGGCGCGGATCTTAGGGTCGTACAGTTGCTGCTTGGCCACAGTGATCTGGCTACCACGCAGATCTACACCCATGTCGCCCAACATCGCTTGCAGGAGCTCCACGCCCGCCATCATCCCCGGGGGTAGGCGCCCGTAATCGATGGCTACGCTACCAGTGGTGAGATAGCGCTGGCGTTCGCTCCTGCCCGATATTGACCGAGATTTGCTATCTTTCGACCCGCAGCGCGGGCGCGCGCGGGAACCACATGGATCTCACCGAGAGACGCATGAGCTGCCGGCCCCGCATCTCGACCGCCACCACCCCTCCGTCCGACACAAGCTGGTTCGGACATCCGCGCGGGCTCGCTACCCTGTTTTTTACCGAGATGTGGGAGCGCTTCAGCTACTACGGCATGCGCGCTCTGCTCATGCTGTTCATGACGGCGGTGAGCGCTCACGAGAACCCTGGCCTCGATTTCGACGTCGCAACCGCGGGCGCCGTCTACGGGCTCTATACGTCGATGGTGTACTTGCTCGCGCTGCCCGGAGGCTGGATCGCCGACCGGCTCTGGGGGCAACGCAAGGCCGTATTCGTCGGCGGCTGCATTATCGCACTCGGCCACTTCACCTTGGCTGCTCCCTTGATCGGGGCGCCCAATCGCCTGTCCTTCTTCCTCGGACTGCTGTTCATCGTGCTCGGCACGGGGCTGCTGAAACCGAATGTGAGCACGATGGTCGGCGACCTGTATTCGGCCCCGAATAAAGCCGCATCGCAGCATGAGCGCGAGGAATGGGGAGCCCGGCGCGAGGCCGCCTTTTCGATCTTCTACATGGGAATCAACATCGGCGCCGTGCTCGGGCCGTTCATCTGCAGCACCCTCGCTGAGAATGTCAATTGGCATCTCGGCTTTGCGGCCGCGGGGTTCGGTATGATCCTGGGGCTCATCCAGTACCGGGCGGGAGGCAAGTATCTGGGCCAGGCCGGGCTCTTTCAGACAGGCGATCCGCCGGAGGTCGTGAGCCGGCGCAGCCAGCGGTTCTGGCTGCTCGCTGCCGTCGTCGCGGCCATCGTGGCGCTCGTCGTCTGGTTGCTCGTCACCGATACGCTGGGGATCAGTCTCAGGGGCTTCGCCACCTGGGTGGGTTGCGGCATCCTGCTGTTGACGATTCTGTTCTTCGCCTACCTGATCTTTGGGAAGGGGATGGCGGCGGCGCTGCTCGCGCTGTTCGCACTGCTCACGGCCTTGCTGGCTCCGGCGATGGGCGTCGAAGGAGCGCAGTGGGCCATCCTGACGACGCTGGGCGCGTTTATCCTGGCCGACCTCGTTCTGCTCGCCATAAAGCGAGACGGCGTGAGCGTCGAGAAACGCCGCCTGATGGTCATCTGCTGGCTGTTTCTGCTGTCGGCGATCTTCTGGTCCGGCTTCGAGCAGGCCGGCTCGTCCCTGAACCTGTTCGCTCAGAACTTCACCGACAGGAACGTATTCGGCTGGGAGATGCCCGCCGGCTGGCTGCAGAACGTGAACCCGGTTTTCATTATTAGCCTCGCGCCGGTGTTCGGGGCCATGTGGACCTGGCTCGCGCAGCGGAACCGAAATCCGTCGATTCCGATGAAGTTCGCGCTCGGGCTTCTCGCGCTGTCGGCGGGCTTTGTCGTGATCATGTGGGGCGCGACGAACGCTTCAGCGGAGAGCCCGGTTTCGATGGGCTGGCTCATCGCCACCTATTTCCTGTTCACCTGCGGCGAGCTCGCCCTATCCCCCGTGGGGCTATCCTCGATGACCAAGCTCGCGCCGCGCGCCCGTCTCGGTCAGATGATGGGCGTGTGGTTCATCGGCGGCGCGCTGGGGAACCTCATTGCGGGCCTGCTGGCCGGGCGCCTCGCGATGCTGGAGGCTTACCAGCTCTACTGCAACGTGGCTGTCTTCGTCGGCATCGCCGGCATCGTGGCGCTGCTGCTGAGCCCCTTCGTCAAGCGGCTGACGGGCGGGTACCGCTAGCCCGAGCAGCCCTGGAAAGCGAAAAAGGGGAAGGATCACAGTTACCGCAGACTACCAAGAAATCGTGGTCTGTCCCGTTTATTCCACACGTTTATTCCACTAGGCGATTGATACGTTCTCAGCTCGTAGTTACAATTTCGTAATGCGATTTGTCTGGGGCGACAGTAAGAATAAGATCAACAGGGCCAAGCATGGCGTGAGCTTCGAGACGGCGGTGGGCGTGTTTGACGACCCCTACCATCTCAGCGTTCAGGATCGCGTCGAGGATGGCGAGGAACGGTGGCAAACCCTGGGCTCGGTCGACGGTATCGTGATCCTTCTGGTCGCGCACACCTGCTCCGAACGGAGCCGTGAAGAGGTTATTCGCATTATCTCGGCGCGGAAGGCAACGCCGAGGGAGAGACAGCATTATGAGCAAGGCAGATAAGGTGCGGAAGAAGGAATTGCAGGTGCTCGCGGCAAAGGCTGAGAGGGATATCGATACTGAAGACATGCCGGAGGTAACCGACTGGAGCGGTGCTGTCATTGGCAAGTTTTACCGCCCGGTGAAGAAGCAGGTAACGATTCGCATCGACGCCGATGTGCTCGCCTGGTTCAGATCCCAGGGGGGCCAATACCAGACCGAGATCAATCGGGCGTTGCGCAAACACATACGCGAGCATCAGGAACGTAGGATGGACTAAGTACCCATGAGTCATAAACTCGCGCGTATTCTACGCGGCGACGGCGAACGGAGCCTGCTCCCGAGCGCGCG
>JAKDMK010000426.1 GCA_030452365.1 Nitrococcus sp. | reverse complement strand
GTCGAGAACGGGCTCGTCGAACAGCCCGATCGCTGCCGCTGCCCAATACGCGGCGCCCGCGAGCAATAGGACGGCGAGCAAAAAGAACAAGACCCTACGGGGCCCCCAAGTCATCACATTCCTCTAGCAGGTCGGCGCCAATGCGGGAGTGCAGGCCGATCAGCCTGGTATCGATTCTTTGTCGGTAGGTTCCTCTGCACATTCGAATATGTCAAGCAGTGGCGGCGCGCCTGGCCGATTGCGACGGCCGCGTTGCGGTGAGGTCAAGGCGCGCTTGGCTTGAATAAGCTCGAATCGGCCATGCTGCAGGCGAGCTCGACTAGGCCGAACGGCATCCGAGAGCCGATGATCTCGGCCAACCGATCCTCGTAGAAGACATGATCGAACTCCAGCAGTTTGTCTGCAAGCGCTGCCCCATCCGCAATGAGAAAATCCCGCTCGAGCTCGTACATGAACGAGGTCAGCTCATCCCAGGTCTCATCGGCGAAGCGCTCGTGCGCGTTGGTCGCAATGACTCGGGCGAGGCAGACCATCACCAATGCGAGCCAAGCGGGCGCGGCGGGCTCGGCGAGCAGTCGCTCGCGCGTGGTCAAATACGCGCGCTTGGCCTGTGCGCGGGTGGACTCGTCAAGATCGAATGACTGCGCCTGGTGCTCGAATTCGGTCTCGCGGCGCAGCGCCGGCCGAGCGGCTTCGATTGTGGCAAGCAGACGCTGGTGAAAGGACCGATCACGCAATGCCTTGCGCATGCCGGCTGCCCAGGTCGCGGGTGTCTGGTGGCGCAGGCGGTCGCTAAATCCCCCGCTCCTTTCCTCCTGCGCTTGCGATCCGGACAACCCTGGCGGCTGTTCGAGCAGGGGTACGCTCCCAGCATGCCCATCAGGCTGCAAAGACTCGAGCCTTGCGTGCAGCTTGATGCTCTGGAAGGTCTCGATCAGGCGCGGATCAAGGATCATTTCTGCGGCCAGTCGAAGCGCCTCGGCATCGTCTCGGGTGATACTCAGGCGTTTACCGCGAGAGGCCTTGCCCATGCTATTTCGATCCTCAGCGAGTTTGTGTTTGCGGCGAATTGTTCGGCGCATAATTTTACAGCAATACGTATAGATCTATCCCATCGCGCCACTCCAGCCCGAGAGTGTCAGCGCGGTGACAATATAGCCGGCATAGAGCGCTCCGTTGAGCACCATCTGCCAGACTCTTAGATAGCCCCGCATCAGCATCAGGCGCAGCCAGACGGCCGCTATCAGGGTCGCGAGCACGCTACCGAGGATTGCCGGCTGTACCTGCCAGGGCGTCGTGAGAATGCCGAGCGCCGGCAGCAGCGAGCCCTGGAAGACCATGGCGCCGGTGACATTGCCGAAGGCCAACGTGTCGCGCTTGCGCCGGACCCAGATAATGCTATTGACTTTCTCCGGCATCTCGGATGCAAGCGGCGCGATCAGCAGCGACAGTATCAGCGCCGAGATGCCTAGCCGGTCTGACAAGGACTCGATGCTGTGGATGAAGCCCTCGGCGCCGACCACCAGTATCACTAAGCCGACAGCGATCTGCACCAGGATTACCGGCATATTGGTGGGCAGAGCAAGCCGACTCAGTAATAGGGGATTATCCGCCTCGGTGCCGTGGCCCCCCTCCACCAGCGCCGCGGACGCGCGCACCGTGAACCAGATATAGACGGGGTAGAGCGCCACCAGGAACGCGCAGATCACGAAATCCAGCCAGCGCATCGAGTGCGGAATAAACAGTGCTACTGTGGCGACGCCGAAGGCGATGAGAAAGAAATTGAGATCCCGGCGCAGGCCGGAGCGCTCCGGCTCGAAGGTCCCCGTGGGCTTGCGGGAGAAGACGACCGCCACCGCCATCAAGAACATAGCCAGCGTGGAGAGCAGCAGCGGCGCGCCCAGAATCGCGCCGACGCCGATCGCCTGGCGACTGGTTTCACCCTCCCCTCCGGAGCCAAAGAACAGCGCCAGGATCGGGATCATCGTCTCGGGCATGGCCGTGCCCACCGCGGCAAAGATTGAGCCGGTCACTCCCTCCGAAATTCCAATCCGCGCGCCCAGGTGTTCCAGCGCATTAGTAAAGATGAGAGCCGCGATCAGGATCAGGATCAGAAAAAAGGCTAGCTCGACATAGATCATGGAGGTGATGCTCCCTGGCAATTATTTGTGACCGGACCCTACCAGATCATCCTAACCAAGGCCGCACTGGCCCGGCGCGTCCTCTTAACGGCCACGCTAGCGGTCAGCTTCAGAATGTGGCACCATCCGCGCCCGCGGCGTTGCGAGTGGGGTGGCGATCTACCGGTACCTTCGACGGAGCGCTCGCCGGACCGACCACCACGCGACTGCACACTAGTCGAGGAGCACGGACAGCACCAGCCGGTGGGGCATCTCGGTGTTGGGAACGGGGGCCTGCCGCCTGGCCGTGGCGGCCTGGTGACCAGCTCAAGCTGCGCGCACAGCTGGTTGACGAAAGCCTGCTGCTCTATTCGAGCGAACGCGAGGCCCTACTGCAGCTCGCAGAGCAGCGAACCAACGGGCGTTACCTCTATCGCCCCGCGAACATCGAGGACGTATTCCTGAGCCTGACCGGTTGGGAACTTCGCGACTGACCCATCATGGCGAACATGAGCCGCCCGCCCATCCCGAGTCTGCGCTTCCTGCCGGTGTGGCAGCGCAATTTTCGAGTCTGGCGCAAGCTGTTAGTGCCCTCCTTGGATGGGCAATTTCGGTGAATCGTTGCTTTATCTACTCGCCTTGGGCTATGGCTTCGGCCAGCTCGTTGGGCAAGTGGACGGCCTGCCCTACCGGGTCTTCCTGGGCTCGGGTATCGTCTGTTCCAGTGCCAT
>JAKDMK010000425.1 GCA_030452365.1 Nitrococcus sp. | reverse complement strand
AAGCCTACGCACCGCGACACGCCGGCTTGCCCACCGTGGGCCCGAAGACGAAGCGCTGTGGGTGGCCGGCTCGGTCGGCCTCGGTCATACGCGGCTTCGCATCATCGACCTCGAAGGCGGCCATCAGCCGCTGATCACCGACGACGGCGCGCTGGTGCTGGTGGCCAACGGCGAGATTTACAATCACGTGGAGCTACGCGCCGCGCTCGAGGCACGTGGCCACCGCTTCGCCACCCGCTCCGACTGCGAGGTGCTGCTTCACGCCTACCGCGAGCACGGCGATGACTTTCTCACTGAGGTCTGTGGCATGTTCGCCTTCGCGCTCTGGGACGGCCGTCGCCGGCGGCTATTGCTCGCGCGCGACCGGCTCGGCATTAAACCGCTGTTCCTGCGCCGGCTGCAGGACGGGCTCGCCTTCGCCTCCGAGCTGAAAGCGCTGCGGGTGCTGGGCGGCCGACCGGAGATCGACCCTACTGCCCTCGTCAATTATCTGGCCCATCAGTTCTCCGGTGGGCGGCGCACCCTGTGGGCGGACACCGAGCGGTTACTGCCCGGCGAGCTGGTTACCATCGAGCGCGGCCGGGTCACGCAGCGTCGGCGCTACTGGGACGCCCGCCATATCGAGCCCCGGGAAACAGACTTCGACACCGCCGCCGCGGAATTCGACCGGCTCTTCGACCGAGTCCTGCGCCAGCACCTGCGCGCCGATGTACCCATCGGCCTGTTCCTCTCTGGCGGCGTGGACTCCGGCGTGCTTGCCGCCCGGTTGAGGCATCTCCACGACGAGCCGCTCGAGGGCTACTCGGTAGGCTTCGATGGCGCCGGCTTCCGCGATGAGCTGCCGCTTGCCGAAGCGACGGCACATCGGCTCGGCATCCGGCTGCACCCTGTGCGCCCTGACGGCGACGACCTGCTGCGCGCGCTGCCGCGCAGTATCTGGGCGGCTGATGAGCTGATGCGTGACGCCGCCAACCTGCCGACGTTGATGCTCGCCCAGGCGAGCGCTGGGAGGCACAAAGTAGTGTTCTCCGGCGAGGGTGGCGACGAGGTTTTCGCAGGCTACCGGCGCTTCATGCCAAACCCTCTGGAGCGCACGCTCAAACGGCTGCTCGCGCCCAGCAGTGGCGGGCACCGTGCCAGTCAGGCGGTAGCACGGCGGCAACGCCGCCAGCTCTACGCCGATGCGCTGCTGGCGGCGGCACCCGCGGCGGGGGCGATGTTCCGCGAAGCTTGGCTGGCCACACCCTCGGCTTGGTCAGATCTACAGCGACGCCAGTACGTGGAGCTAACGACCGCACTGCCGGACAACCTGCTGGTGAAGGTCGACCGCATGCTGATGCAGCACGGGATCGAGGGCAGAGTTCCCTTCTTGGACCACCGGGTGGTTGAGTTTGGCCTCGGCCTGCCCGACCGGCTCAAGATTCGGGACGGCCACGGCAAGTGGTTCCTGAAGCAGTGGGCGGCGCGCTTTCTCAACCGCGACGCCCTGTTCGCGCCCAAACGCGGCTTTCACGTACCGTTGCGCCAGGGGTTCGGCGACTCTGCACTGCAACGCCTGGCGCGCGCGCTGCCCGGCCACCCGGGGATCCGGGCCTGGTTCCGGCCGCAGGGCGTACGCGCTCGGCTTCACGCCGACAGCCACGCCGGCGAGCTAAGCCGCGTTGGCTTCGCATTGCTGGAGTTCGCGCTCTGGCACCAGCTCTTCATAGACGGCGACGGTGACCCGCCGCCCGCCGGCGTCGATCCCGTTGCGCTGCTGGAACAGGCATGAGTGCGGCCGCCCGGCTCGCAGTCTTCATCGCCTTCTCTGGCGCCGGCGGGGTAGAGCGCATGGTGATCAACCTGCTCGGTGGCATTCGCGCCGCCCGACCGGCGCTGGCGGTGGATCTAGTGGCGGTCAAAGCGGCTAACGTGCCGCGGGAGCGGCTGCCGCAGGGCATCACCATGGTGGATCTAAGAGTGCGCCACAGCACCCTGGCGGCAGTGGCGCTGGCGCGCTATCTGCGCCGCTGCCGCCCCGACGCGCTGCTCGCGGCCAAGGACCGCGCTATCCGCAGTGCGGTGCTGGCGCGCCGCCTGTCGGGCGTGGACATTCGCCTGATTGGGCGGCTCGGCACCAACCTAAGCGCGGCGCTGGACGGACGCAGCCCAGCGGTCCGCCTGCTCCGCCGCCTGCCGATGCGCCGGTATTATCGGCAGGTGGACAGTGTGGTGGCGGTTTCCGAGGGAGTGGCCGAGGATACCCGCCGCATCACCGGGCTGCCGGCCTCCCAGGTCACGGTGATCCGCAACCCCGTAATCACCGCTGGGCTGCCGCGACTCGCCGCCGAGCCAGTGATGCATCCCTGGTTTTGCAGCCCAATTGCCCCGGTGATACTCGGCGCGGGTCGACTGACCCGACAGAAGGATTTCCCGACTTTGATCCGCGCCTTCGCGCGCCTGCGCCGCGAGCGCCCGGCAAAGCTGGTAATCCTTGGGGAGGGCAACGATCGCCGGGCGCTGGAGGCACTGACGGCGAAGCTGGGCATCGGCGAGGATGTGGACCTGCCTGGTCATGTAGCCAACCCCTATGCCTGGATGGCGAAGGCAAACCTGTTTGTGCTCTCCTCCATCTGGGAAGGCTCACCCAACGTGCTCACTGAGGCCATCGCCTGTGGCACGCCCGCGCTCGCTACTGACTGCCCGAGCGGTCCGCGCGAGCTTTTCGCCGACGGCCGCTACGGGCTGCTGGTACCGGTGGGCGACGATGCCGCCATGGCAGCCGCCATGAGCCGGGTGCTGGATGGCCCGCCGCCAGCGGGAGCGCTGTGTGAAGCGGTGAGGGAGTATTCCGTCGAGGTAAGTACGGGACGCTA
>JAKDMK010000424.1 GCA_030452365.1 Nitrococcus sp. | reverse complement strand
GCTCAATCACGAGGACCGGAAATTCTGGATGGCCAAGGCTTATCGTATCCCAGCCAATGCCTGCGCCTGCGTAACCCCCGGCGAACAAAATGTTGCCACGGTTCCGATCCACCGTATGAACGTGCGCTCCTTCATCACCAGCCTGGCCAATGGCGCACAGATCCCCGCAGGCCGCATGATCGTGGTGCGCGGTATCGCCTTCGACGGGGGCTTCGGGATCAAGCGCGTACTCTTCTCGAGCGACGGCGGAGGCCACTGGACGCAGGCTCGTCTCGGCAAGGATTACGGCAAATATAGCTTTCGTGAGTGGCAGGCCAGCTTCCAACCCAGCAAGGGGAAGTCCTATTCCCTCCTTGCGCTGGGAATCAATACGATCGGCGAAAGCCAGCGCTTCACACCGCGCTGGAATCCGAGCGGTTATATGCGCAACGCGGTCGAGACCGTCACGGTCGCCGCCGTCTGAGGAGAGGCGCCGCCATGCACCACATTGGCTATCACCTGGTATGCGGCATCGGCTGCCTCTTCCTGGCCCTAGTGGTTCCCGCGGCAGCCGCAGAGTTTGGGATTGTGGCGGTGAATCTGCCGCCCCCCGTCGGACTCCCTGGCAAGCCGCCCATAGCGGCCCAACAAGCCTGCACGATCTGTCATTCCGGAGACTATATCACCACGCAGCCGCCACTTACGCGGCAGCAATGGAACACCCAAGTGGTCAAAATGGCCAACGACTATGGCTGCCCGCTCTCCGAGCAGAGTATCCCGGTTATCGTTAACTGGCTCGTCGAGATCAACGGCAAACGCGAATAACGGCGGCTGGCTTCAGTTCGCCCGGTGTCACCGCCTGAACCATCTCGGTGCACAACTGCACGGGCTGGGTGCGGAATTACGCGCAGGATTCCTTTTGCGTACTGTCATTCTGCGCGGAGCCGTAAGGCGGAGTCGCAGAATTTGGTCGCAGGATCCTGCGACGCCGGTTCGGTGCGCGCAGGATGACGAGGGGTGAGTAGTTACCGTCGAACAACTACGGGAGGCATGCAATGGAGCGGTGGTTTATTCTCGGGGTAGCAATACTGCTGATTCTGGGGGCTGTGGTCTATCAGGTACGCGTATGGCTCGCACAAAGAAGGCAACGGCTAGATAAGCTATCTGGCCACAAGAACGCTGACGGCCACAATGGCCAGCAGTGAGAACGCAAACCCCGGCACCAGTTCGTACAGCTCGAAAATGCCGCCGTCGAACAGCGGCCAGACCATGACAGTCACGCCGCCTACCAGCATGCCGGCCAATGCGCCGTTGCGCGTCATACGGTCCCAGTACAAGGACAGCAACACCGCCGGGCCGAAAGTGGCGCCGAATCCGGCCCAAGCCCAGGCCACCAGCGCCAGCACCTGGCTTTGCGGATCCAGTGCCAGCACGAACCCGAGCACGGCGATTGCGAGCACCGCTAGACGGCCGGCCCAGAGCAGTTCGCCACCAACGGCCTGTTTGCGCAGTACACCTTTATAAAAGTCCTGGGCGAAGGCGCTGGAAGCGACCAACAGTTGCGCCGCCGCGGTGCTCATCACCGCGGCCAGAATGCCGGACAGGCAAACCCCGGCCAGCACCGCCGGAAACCGATCCACCGCCATGAATATGAAAACCTTCTCCACGTCCGCCCCGGTGAGCTGCCGATCCAGCCCGCCGATGCCGCTCAGGCCCGCCAGCACCGCCGCAGCCAGCACGACGGTTTGCCAGCTCATGGCGATGCGCCGCGCGGTGGGAATGCTGCCGGCCGCGTTGGCGGCCATAAAGCGCGCCAAAATATGCGGCTGGCCGAAATACCCAAGCCCCCAGGCGAGCAACGAGACAATACCAACCACGCCCAGCGCCTGTCCTGTATCGGCGCTGACTAAAGGATTCAGCAGATCGGGATTGACCGCGTTCAAGGTATGCTGAATCCCGCTTAGCCCGCCCAGCGCCCACCAGCCGAGTCCGGCCACCAGCACCAGGGCCAGAAACATCAGACTGCCCTGCAGCACATCGGCCCAGCTCACGGCAAGAAAGCCGCCAAAGAATGTATAGATCAGCACCGAGAGCGTGCCCCAGAGCACCGCCCAGCGGTAACCCAAGCCGAACAAGGCTTCAAACAGCTTGCCGGCGGCCACAAAGCCCGAGCTGGTGTAGAGCACGAAAAACACCAGAATGAACGCCCCGGCCAGCAGGCGCAGGCTGCGGCTGTGATCGTTGAAGCGGCGTTCAAAATAATCCGGCAGGGTCAGGGAATCGTCCAGCGCTTCGGTGCGTTGCCGCAGCCGGGCAGCCACCAATTTCCAGTTGAGGTAGCTGCCGGCCAGCAACCCCAGCGCCATCCAGCCGGCTTCCAACCCGGCCGCGTAGGCAAGCCCCGGCAGGCCCATCAGCAGCCAGCCGCTCATGTCCGTAGCCTGGGCCGACATGGCCGTAACCCAGGCGTTCAAGCTGCGACCGCCGAGAATGTAATCCTTCAGGCTCCGGGTTCGCCCCCAGGCGATAAAGCCCAGCAACAGCACCACTGCCATGTAAACCAGAAAAGTGCCGATAACCGCCGTATTGTTCGCCTGCATATTCGCTCCCGAGCCGGACAATGGCGGGATGGTGCCGTGCGTATGCGTATTGGACTCTCCGCCCGACCAAGGCGTGCGCTGGTGCGCGGGAAACAACCGACCCTAGTAGGATCGTGTGGGAGCGGCGCTTCGACGCTTGCGGGCGAGTGATGACAGTCATGACATCGCCTCGCAGCGTCCAAAAATGGCCCGCACCGGCGCTGCGTCGAGCAATGCCCTGCGCAGTTCACTGACATCGTTCAATGAGTCGGCCAATTGCGCGAGCACGGCACGGCTTGCGGCCCAATA
>JAKDMK010000423.1 GCA_030452365.1 Nitrococcus sp. | reverse complement strand
AATTTACCGTCATGGACTTCACCTGATGGGTCAACTACACTAAGTTTCAGCAATAATTCAGCCGTCCGGGCTGCTATTGTAGAGCGCGGCTATAGTAGGTATATGTTGGCTGGGTGAAATTCGAACAGAAGGAGCGAGAGATGGGCAACTTCAATTCGGTCGTCGTCGACGCCCCGGTCAATAGGGTGTGGGGCGCAATGCGGAATTTCCACGACATGTCCTGGGCGGCAGATGAGGTTGAGTGTGAGCCGGTGGGAGCATACGCGGGCAATCAGATCGGTGCCAAGCGTATCATCAATGGAACCTTCTATGAGACTCTGATCGGTTTAGATGACCAGGCCCGAGTCATGCGATGGCGTATCGACCTCGGTTCCGATTCCGCCGTGAAAGACAATGTCCAAGAAATCATTGGCGAGATCCGAGTCTATCCGATCACCGAGGACAACACGACTTTCGTACTCTGGATCACGAGCCAGGAGCCTAGCACGGGGGGCATTGCCGAAGCCGGCGATGACGCCTACCAGGCCATGTTGGCCGAGCTGCAACGAGCGTTCGTCTAGCGATACTCAACTACTCAGCAATAATTGCGACGGCGGATAACCCTGGCGCACGAGAAGGGGTTATCCGTCGCTGTTAGGGCCTGTTGGCATCCTCCCACGGCGTCGCGGGTGAATGTCAACAGGCCCTGACCTTTGCCTCCCCAACGTCCAGGCAGAGTAGCTAGAAACCCACGTTCATACCGCCAGGATCCATGCGAACGGTTCTGTTGAGCCTGGCTCAGGCATCCTGCTTGCGCTTGAACTCCGTCAGTTGCCGTCGCTCGCGCTTATCCGGCCTATGATCGAGCTGCGGCATCGCCGCTGCGGCGATTCTTTGCTGCTCTTTGACATGGCGGCGGCGCTCGATGCTCGATGCGAGTTCCTTATAGAGCTTCTGGGCTTCCACGGCGGGTCCACGCTGTTCGGACAGAGCCTCGACGATTACCACGAATTCATACGAACCTTTGGTGACACGAACCTCGGAACCGGCGCGTAGCTCCTTCGCCGGTTTGGCCCGCACACCGTTTACGCTCACCTTGCCGCCTTTGATGGCGTCCGAGGCAAGCCGCCGAGTCTTGAAGAACCGCGCCGCCCAAAGCCACCTGTCAAGACGAACGTGTTCACTATCGGCATTGGACATACGATCTACCTCGATTTGATCGCTTGATCTGCGCCGGGAACGTGCTGTCCGGTACTTTAGCCGCAATGGCTCTTCTGACATGGCTTGAGCCAATTATCATGTCAGAGCGTGCGGGCCAAGCGGTTCTTCGGCTGTCGCGCTCTGGTGAATTTTGAGTTTAAAGTAATCGGTATCGATGAGGCCACCGGCACGTTTTCGGATCACGCCAATGACCACATTGCGGCCTTCGAGTCGCGCCGTGGTAATGGGTGATCGGCATAATTGCAGATGCCGATACGATGGCGGCGCTGCGTCGCAGACGCAGATTGACCGTACCGCGGAACTCGGTACGGGGATCGAGCGGTACAAAGCGGCGGTCGCGCGCGCAGAGAACCACCAACGACTGCTCATCTGCGCACTAAGTCACAGTCTTGACGGCAAGCGCGGCAAGCGCGGCAAGCGCGGCAAGCGCGGCAAGCCGCGGGTTCGTTCTCACCAATACAAGCAATGCCGCCCTACTGCTGGTTTCTGTGCGGCACGTCAACGCCACCAAATGTGGGCGGCCCCTCCAACGAGGGGTGAGTAGTCACGTAAGTACCATACTGGTCTGTCCGTCATTGCCCTATCGCTGCTCGCACGCCGTGGACGGAAACGGGATCTCGAACGTGATGCTCCTCTGCACCGGCGTAATATCCGTCGTCGAGACACACGCGCAACCGGACCCATTGCAGCCGGCGATCGGATCGGGCCCCCCGTTCTCTTGGCCGGCCCCCAGGTGAGCGATTGTGTTGCCGATGTTCGCAACGAAATCGACTTCGATGTCGAACGTCGCATGGTTCACTCGCGTATCGAGATTCGCCTGCCAGTGCGCGCTCTGGACGGCATTCGAGAACTTTCCGACCTGCGTCTGGCCCTGCTGCGGATTGGTGCCCGAATCGTCTCCGAGCTGCGCCTGGCACACGTCCTTGACCATCTGTACGTGACCGGTGCAATTGGTGCCCGGGTCCGGCTCCAGCCCCGTCGTGCAGTACTTGAAGTTCCACTGCGCCCCTTCGTTGCCCGTGTTGCTGACTTCGACGATCAGCGGAGGTACCGTCGTCTGGGTGGTGTTGCTCCAAGTCGCGCCAGCGGAAATGCCTCCACCCGGCCCTTTCGCCGACACGTTCACCGTGCCGCCGAGCGAGAAGCTGAAGCCGGATGTATACGAGGTCTGCTGGCCTTGCGTCGCAGCCGGCGCGGCGTTGATCTGAACCACCGTTCCCTCGTTGCGAGGCACGATCGTCAGGCCGTAGGACAGTGGGTAGTTGATGTAGCGGCAGACGTCGTCAAAGTCGGCGAAGAAGCCACCCGATGAACAGAAGGTCCTGTTGTCCTGCCAGTTGATAACGAGGTTGCCGGAACCGTCCAGATACATGCTGGGATTCGGACCCTCGGATGTCGCGCCCTGCCACTTGGCCTGCGTCGCCGTCCAGTCTGCCGCGGCTGTCACCGCGTAGTGGTCCGTGCCGTCCAGGCAGCGGTGGAGCGCGAAGACGTTGATGAAGGTGTTGTAGACGCCTTGCGCGCCCGAGACTGCAAACGTAGCCGTTTGCAGCGGCGTCTGGTCCCACTCGATAATGCCGTTCGGGTCCCGGGGTGACGCGTGAGTCACGGCCACCGGCGCGCGCGCCAACTCGGTCAGGGTGCCGTCGACCGCATGCTCAAGGGCC
>JAKDMK010000422.1 GCA_030452365.1 Nitrococcus sp. | reverse complement strand
AAACGCCCCGTGCCATGCGTGCGCACCTGCGCCGGAACCGCGCGGGCCGCTCGGAGCGCCGCCGGTAGCCGTTCGGACGAAGGCAGCGGCAGCCGCATGCCTGGGGCGAGGGTCTGTAGCGAGCGCAACGCCATATGCGGTTTAGGGTCGCAGGGAAGCGAAGGTACGCACCCAGAGGTCATTATCGCGCAGCGCTTGGGGAAGCCGGTTCATGGCATTGTGAGCGGCATCGCGCGAGGGATAGTCACCGGTAATGAGAACATACCAATCTCGCCCCCGGTATTGAGTCTGTACGGCATGGGCCTTGTCCCCGAGGGTGTGCTGATCCAGAAATCGCTCCAAGGTCTGTTTCTCGTAGCCCGCGATAAGCTGAATGGTGTAGTGATCATCAGCCCGACTCGAAAGCCAATCCTCGATCAATCTCGCCTCGGCCGTCGGTGGCGGACTCCTAGTCGCCATCTCGGTGGGATCGGCGGCCCCCGAGTGCGAACTCGCTGGATGTGGCACTAGTGCCGAGGGGTTGGCGGCAGTCGCGGTGGGGGCTGTTGCGCTCGTTGGAGCAGGCGCGTTCAGAGCCGCCCGTGGTGCTCTCTGCAGCCAACTAGCCGTGGTCGACGGGCTACTCTCAGACGCAGTTTGCATCGGCTCGGCTAGGGTTTCCTGGGCGGGCGCCCGGTCTGCGCTCGGCGTCGAGAGCACATTGCGCGCCTGTGCTATCGCGGGCGAAGCTGGGCTTGCCGCAGGCGTGGGGAAAGGTTGCGCGGTGATTGCATCGGCCGCGTACACACTTGTTCTGCCCGATTGGGCAGCCGGATTGGCCGGGACATCGCGCGCATGGGGCGGCAAGGTTAATGGCAGGTTCTCTCCTGGCTGCAAGCTCGTCTCGGGCTTGCCGAGATGGCGTGCTAGTAGTACTGCGCCAGCCACTAGGACCACGATTATCGCGACGCCGATATAGAGCAGCCATGACCGGCGCCGCCGTGTGCGATCGGGTTTGCTCTTTAGAGTAATGTCCATGGGTATGCGAACCGTTTGCTAGTTGATGGATGCGGGGATGCCGTCGGCCGGCACATGAATCTGCCTCTTCCCCGCGCCGCGAGCCGTCGGCCCGTGTGCTCGCCGGCGGTTGCTAGAAGTCTTGAGCGAGGGAAATGTGAGCAAAGAAATCAAGTTTAAGCGGCAAATTGAACACGTCAATCCCATATGACAAACGGACTAGCGTATCGAGGGCAATAAGCCACCCCGGCGCAGTTGTCGCCGCGATTTTGTGCTGGGAGCGCGGGCATCCTGCCCGCGGGGGAACGCAGAACCCTTATCGAACCCGGCGCGGATTCATATGCGATTCCCTTGGCAAATTGAACCTCTCCATGCTCCTGGCAGTCCCGCTACGCGCTGCCGGTTGTTTGGTGCGCGATAGCGCACGCCTTCAGCGGGCGGAGGCTCCTTGCGGGCGTTGCTGCGGATAGCCTGGGGTTTTCACCCGCATGTTGGTGAAATCCACCGATCTCTATCGTTCATCTTCCTCCAAATATCGCTCAAGCATCTGATTTCAGGTCATTAAGATAGTTGGCATGATAGATGCTTATACATGGATAGTAAATTGCTCAATGGCCCTGAGGGAGAGATGACAGACAAGCAAATCGCGTTCGGCGGATTGCAGGCATGAACAAACTTGTCGTCATTGCCTTGCGCAGGCCCTATACGTTTGTCGTTCTGGCTATCTTGATCGTGATACTCGGGGTCCTGTCGGTGTTCAAAACGCCGACCGACGTCTTTCCGAGCATCAATATCCCTGTCACCGCGGTGGTCTGGAAGTACGACGGCTTGTTGCCGAAAGCCGTCGAAGGGCGGATCACCTATATGTTCGAGCGGTTTTTGACCTCGACGGTCGAAGGCATCAAGTACATCCACAGCAATTCCTACTTCGGCTTTAGCATCAGCAATATCTTCTTGGAGGAAGGGGTCGACCCGGCGCAAGTCGAAGCCGATATCACGGCCATCGCCCAAACCGTGGTCAATATTCTGCCGCCTGACATTTCCCCACCCATGATCATGCGCCTTGCTCCCTCGTCGGTTCCGGTGGCCACCTTGCAGGTTACCTCCGATAAGATGACCCCGGCGCAACTCTACAATCTCGCCAAGATGCGCATCCGCCCCCTGCTCGTCGGCGTGGAGGGAGCGATCCTGCCCCATCCCTACGGTGGCCGAGAAATGCAGGTGAGGATCAACCTCCACCGCAACGCCTTGTTGGCCCGTCACCTCACTCTCAGCGACGTCCACGAAGCGTTCAACCGGCAAAGTTTCGTGCTGCCGGGGGGCGACACGAAAATCGGTTCCACCGATTGGATCGTCAAGACCAACGCATCCATGCTGACGGTCGACAAGTTCAATCACATTCCAATCAAGAGAAAGGGCAATGCCTACATTCGTCTAGGCGATGTCGCCGATGTCCATCTCATGGGTCATGTGCAGCGAAACGCGGTACTGGTGGATGGCAAGCAGGCGGTCATGATCGTGGTCATGAAAAGCAGCGAAGCTTCGACCCTGGATGTGGTCGACGGCGTCAAGAAGATGATCCCGCGCATTGAAAAAGTGGTACCCAAAAGCGTGGACATCAAGATTGTCGATGATGCCTCGACGTTTGTGAAAAACGCGATCACCGATGTGGTGCATGAAATCCTGCTCGCCGCGGCTTTGGTCGGCCTGATCGTGCTGCTGCTGCTCGGTTCCTGGCGGCCGACATTGATTATTACCACGACGATACCCTTGTCCATTCTGAGCTCGCTGATCGCTCTGCACGCGCTTGGCGAGTCGATCAATATCATGACCTTGGGCGGGTTGGCGCTGGCGGTGGGGATTCTGGTCGATAACTCGACCGTTA
>JAKDMK010000421.1 GCA_030452365.1 Nitrococcus sp. | reverse complement strand
CTGCCGATCCGCCTCCTTCTTGTTGACGCCATAGACCTTCTGGATCTTGCCGGCGAGCTCCTCATAATATCCCCTGGCAAGATGATCCAGATCCTCGTGGGTGAAGTCCCCCCAGCGTTGCCGCAGCCTACCCTTGAAGATATGCCAGTTGCCGCTCATAGTATTCCAGCTGCTGCTGAGCTGGTCCGGGTACATCATCTCATCCCTGTGCATCGGTTCCCTGTGCATTTTGGCCTCCTCCATGTACGCATGGCACGTCATGGATCGATCGGAACAACCTTTATGACATCACTAGCGCCTTTAAAGTATAGTTTCACGATGGCTATTTTCCAGTCACTAATACGGCAACCGGGCAAGCATCAACAGATCCGTAGTGCAATGCAGATGGCGTCAACCACCTGCTCCTGGTCGAGGCCGTCACAGTCGATAATGAGTTCGGCATGTTGCTCGTATAAGGGGATGCGCTCGGCGAAGACATCCGCGAAGGTCTGATCGGCCGCCTTGGCAATTCCGCGACTGCCAAGATTAGTTACGCGACGGGCCAATGTCGCATAGCCCACATTGAGATAGATGATGACGCCGTCACGGTGCAAAGCGGCCATCGCGCGCTCGCTGTAAGCCGCGCTGCCCCCGGTTGCAATGACGTGATTGCGCAATTCGAGCTGCGTGAGCTCCCGCTCCTCGATGGCGCGCAACACGAGATGCCCCTCGGTATCGACGATCTCCTGCAGGGTGCGGCCCTCGGCCGTTTGAATGACCACATCGGTGTCGATGAAATTCTTGGCAAGCCGCTTGGCCAGCAGAATCCCGATCGTGCTTTTGCCCGCCCCGGGCATGCCAATCAGCACGAAATTGTCGCGGTCATCGGTCATGGAGATCCCCGTGAGCTCTCGCGGCAGTGGTGGTGCTACAACGCGCAATAGCGCCAGAAAAGGCGATGAAACGCAACTGTGCGTTGCCCCCCGAGGCGAGCAGAAGCGCCAGGGTGTTTTGGACGGCTCCCGGAGTTAGAATTTATCCAATGAATCTGTGGTTGTGGCAAGAGGTAGCGCGGTGATGGCTGAACTAAGCCGCACGGCAATTGAGCAGGCCATTCAGCAGTGGACAGAGCCTTATTTGGGTATGGACCTGCTCACGGCCGGCGCGGTGGCGGAGATCGCTACGCAGGATCACCGCGCGCGTATTGTTTTGCGGCTGGGCTTCCCGGTCGAGCGCTACCAAGAGCAGTTGCGCGCCGCTTTGGTCGATGCGCTAACCTCGGCGCTGCCCGGAATAGAGGTTGCGGTGGAGGTCGGCTGGCAGGTCACCTCGCGGGCAGTGCAAGCCAAATTGAAGCCGTTGGGGAATATACGCAATATCATCGCCATCGCCTCTGCCAAAGGCGGCGTGGGAAAATCCACCGTAGCGGCAAACCTAGCGCTGGCGCTCGCCGCTGAAGGGGCCAGAGTCGGGCTGCTCGACGCCGATATTTATGGGCCGAGCCAGCCGCGTATGATGGGAGTGGCCGGTCATCGTCCGCAGAGTCCCGATGGTAAGCACATCGCTCCATTGGAGAGTTATGGGGTTCAGGTCATGTCCATCGGTTTTCTTATCGAAGAAGATGCGCCGATGGTCTGGCGTGGCCCCATGGTCACCCAAGCCCTGACTCAGTTGCTCAACGACACGAGTTGGCAGGATCTCGATTACCTCGTCGTGGACCTGCCGCCCGGCACCGGTGACATCCAGCTCACTCTCGCGCAGCGGGTGCCGGTGAGCGGTGCGGTCGTGGTCACGACGCCCCAAGACATCGCAACGCTCGATGCCCGCAAAGGCATTCGGATGTTCCAGAAGGTCAACGTGCCCGTGCTCGGTGTAATCGAGAACATGAGCATCCATGTCTGTAGTCAGTGCGGTCACGAGGAGAACATTTTCGGAGAGGGTGGCGGCAAGCGCCTGGCGCAGGCTGAAGGCGTGGCGCTGATCGGTTCCTTGCCGCTGGACAGCCGCATCCGTGAGCAGGCGGACAACGGCCGCCCGACTGTGGTCGCGCAGCCCGAGGACCGGCTTGCCGAGCTCTATCGGCAGGCCGCTTTGCGCACCGCCGCGCAGCTCTCCCTACTTGCCGCGGCGCCTTTGAGCCCATTCCCGCGCATCGTCGTGGAGGACTGAACAATGTCCATACGGCTACCGCTCGGGATTGCGCTGGAGAGGAATCGATTTCCCCTGCCAGGCGTTGCGAGGATTGTGAGCGCATGAGTATCAAGCCCGATCGCTGGATTCGCCGTATGGCCGCAGAGGGCATGATCGAGCCATTCGAGCCGGAGCAGGTCCGCCAGACCTCGGCGGGCAAGCGGATTTCTTATGGCACCTCGAGCTACGGTTACGATGTGCGCTGTGCCGATGAGTTCAAGATCTTCACCAACATCAACTCGGCCATCGTCGATCCGAAGTGCTTTGATGAGTCGAGCTTTGTCGACGTCAAGGCCGATGTCTGCATTATCCCGCCAAACTCCTTCGCTTTGGCGCGGACCATCGAGTTCTTGCGTATACCCCGCAATGTCCTCACGATCTGTCTGGGAAAATCCACCTACGCGCGCTGCGGGATCATCGTCAACGTGACGCCGCTCGAACCCGAGTGGGAAGGGCATGTCACCTTGGAGTTCTCGAATACCACGCCGTTGCCGGCGAAGATCTATGCGCACGAGGGAGTCGCGCAGATGCTGTTTCTCGAGTCCGACGAGGTCTGCGAGCGTTCCTACAAGGATCGCAGTGGCAAATATATGGGCCAACGTGGGGTTACTTTGCCGCGGCCCTAATGTTTGCAGAAGCACAGTCAGTTCAGGGGCAGCGCGCTTTGGCGGGACCGTCGGCGGCAAGGATGCCGCCGTCGAGCCTACATGGAGGTATTCA
>JAKDMK010000420.1 GCA_030452365.1 Nitrococcus sp. | reverse complement strand
CGGCGGCACATTCATCGAGCTTCGCGATGGCCTCGACATCCAGATAAAGCACGTTGTGGAACAGTCGGCTCGATGGGCTGTAGGGACTTGCATGGGCCGGGTTGTGTGGGAAGAGGCTATGCAGCGGATTGATCCCGACCAGATCGGCTCCCGCGGCATGACACAGCGCGATCAGGTCTCGCAGATCGGTGAAATCACCGATTCCGCCGTTGCGGTAGGAGCGCACGGAATAGAGCTGCACCGCTGGGCCCCAGAGGCGGTTTCCATCGGCCAACGCGGGTGGCCGGTAGCAGGCGGCCGGCGCGATGATAAGCGGCATCTCGACCCAATTCGGATCGTCCGCGCGCGCGAGATGCAGGCGGTGATAGCCCGGCTGCAGCACCACATCCGGGTCGAACGCATAGCGCCGGTAGGCTCTGCCGCTCACCTTGCGGGCATCGATCACTTGCAATGCGACGGGATGGAGCTCGCCCTGATGCTCGTAGCCATCTTCGGCCTGTAGCCGCCAATGCCAGCTCTCCCGCTCGGGCTCGACCGGGAGCGTGACCGGAATCTGCAGCGGCCCCTGCTCCGTTCGATGAACCCATACCGGCGGCAGCGGCCGTCGCCAGGGGCCGGTCTCGCGCTCGGCGAGGGAAGCATGCAGTTCTTCGGAGTCTGCGATCGCGACTCCCATGGCTTTGAGCAAGGCGCGCTTGGTCTCGAGCGAAACCGTGTGCACTTGCCCCCAGACGTCGGTGTAGTCGGGTGCTATACCGCAAAGCCGCGCGAGCCGATCGATTGCCGCTTGCTCGTCCATATGGCGCTTCATTTTCCCTGTCGCGGACTGCGCGCCGTCAAAAGCACCAGTGCGCGGGCCTCGAGCGGATAGGTCGAGGCCGCCTCGTAGCGAGGCGCCTCTACACCGGTCGCAGGGTGGGCGGTATCGATCAGCCGCTCCCAGGGGACTGGCCATTCCGCGTTCGGCAGCGTGAACGCAATGGACTCGTAATGGGCATTGAGGAGGAGCATGAAGTCATCGTCAGTGACACGCTGCCCCTTAGTGTCCTGTTCGTCGAGGGCGCTGCCGGCCAGATAAACGCCCAGACAGCGGGCAAACGCATGCCGCCATTCTTCTACGCTCATCTCGCGGCCGTTTGGATTGAACCAGGCGATATCCTGCTGCCCCACGAAGAATTTACGGCGGCGGAACTGGGGGTGCTCGCGGCGGAGGGAGATGAGGCGCGCCACAAACTCGATCAGTTCTTCGTCCTCCGGGCGCAGGATCCAGCTCATCCAGGAGATCTCATTGTCCTGGCAGTAGGCGTTGTTGTTGCCACGTTGGGTGCGTCCCATCTCGTCGCCCGCGAGAAGCATGGGCACGCCCTGGGAGAGGAATAGAGTGGCCAGAAAGTTGCGCTTTTGCCGCGCGCGCAGCGTCTGGATCACCGGGTCGTCGGTTGGGCCTTCGACTCCGCAGTTCCAGGACAAATTGTGGTTCTCGCCGTCGCGGTTGTGCTCGCCGTTCGCCTGGTTGTGCTTGTGGTCGTAGGAGACCAGATCCGCGAGCGTGAAGCCGTCGTGGGCGGTAATGAAGTTGATGCTGGCATGCGGACTGCGGCCGCTGTGCTGGTAGAGATCGCTCGAGCCGGTGAGGCGGCAGGCGAGCTCGCCGATCAGCCCACCCTCGCCCTTCCAGTAGGAGCGCACGGCGTCTCGGTACTTGCCGTTCCACTCGGCCCAGCCGGTCGGGAAATTACCGACCTGGTAACCGCCTTCGCCCAGATCCCAGGGCTCGGCAATAAGCTTCACCCGAGAGAGCACGGGGTCCTGATGGATGATGTCGAAGAACGCGCCGAGGCGGTCGACCTCGTGCAGCTCGCGCGCCAAGGCCGAGGCGAGATCGAAGCGGAAGCCATCGATGTGCATCTCCAGCACCCAGTAGCGCAGGCTGTCCATGATGAGCTGCAGCACCCGTGGATGCATCATGTTCAGCGTGTTGCCGCAGCCGGTATAATCGATGTAGTAGCGCGGGTTTTCCGCCAGCCGATAATAGGCGGCGTTGTCGATACCGCGAAAGCACAACGTCGGTCCGAGCTGGTTGCCCTCGGCGGTATGGTTGTAGACAACATCGAGTATCACCTCGATGCCGGCCGAGTGCAGCGTGTTGACCATGGTCTTGAACTCATTCACCTCGCCGCTTGCCGAATAGCGCATGTCGGGAGCGAAGTAGCCGATCGAGCTGTAACCCCAGTAATTGCTGAGACGTTGCTGGACCAGATTGCGGTCGTTGGCGGCGGTATGCACCGGCATCAGCTCCACCGTCGTCACCCCGAGGCGCTGCAGGTGCTCGATCACCGGGCCGGTTGCGATCCCCGCGTAAGTCCCCCGCAGCCAGGGCTGCAACCCCGGGTGGAGTGCCGTGAGCCCTTTGACGTGCAGCTCATAGATCACCGTGTCATGCCAGGGGATTTGCGGCCTGCGATCATCCCCCCAGGTGAAGGCTTGATCGATCACCTGGCATTTGGGCATTCCATGGGCATTGTCCCGGCGGTCGTAGGAGAGATCCTCGCGGCTGCTCGCGACCCGGTAGCCGAAGTGAGCGTCGCTCCAACGCAGCGATCCGACGATGGATTTGGCATAGGGGTCGAGCAGCAGCTTACAGGGATTGAATCGCTGGCCTCGCTGGGGATCGTACGGTCCATACACCCGATAGCCGTAGAGCAGCCCGGGCCGTGCCTCCGGCAGATAGCAATGCCAGACCAGATCGGTCTGCTCCTTGAGCTCGACACGCATCACTTCACGCTGTCCCCGCGAGTCGAATAAGCACAATTCGACATTCTCGGCGCGCTCGGAAAACAGCGCGAAGTTCACCCCTTGACCATCCCAGGTCGCTCCGAGCGGGTAGGA
>JAKDMK010000419.1 GCA_030452365.1 Nitrococcus sp. | reverse complement strand
ACCATGTCGAGCTTGTCGAGGACGTGGCGCAAATAATCCAATGGCGTTGCGGGATTAAACACCAGGCCGGAGCGACAGCCGTTGTCGCGGATGAGCTGCAAGGTGCGATCGACATGCTCACTTGCCTCCGGATGGAAAGTAATCCAGCTCGCCCCGGCCTTGGCAAAATCCCCCACGATTGCGTCCACCGGCTTCACCATAAGGTGTACATCGATGTCAGCGGTAATGCCATCATCCCGCAATGCCTTGCAGACTACCGGACCGATGGTCAGGTTGGGGACGTAATGGTTGTCCATTACGTCGAAGTGCACCATATCCGCGCCTGCATCCAGCACCCGCCGGACCTCCTCGCCTAAGCGGGCGAAATTAGCGGAGAGGATGGATGGCGCCACCTTGAAATCCCGCATAGTGTATTTACCCCGAACTTGCTGCTCCCTAAGGGAAGGGTACTCTACCCTAACCACAGCCATTTTTCAGCTGCGCATGCCGGCCGCAATCATCCGCGAGCAGGCCCCCTTGCAATGCCCAAACTGAAGCAAAACCACAATTTGCAATGAATCGATGCTAATCGCGGTCACGCGATCAAGCAACGCGACGCCGTGGGCGGATGTCAACAGGCCCCAGCGTGATCAGCAAAGGGAAACGGGGCGTCCCCGCCCCGCAACAGACCCTAATCAGGCTGGAAAAATACCAGGCCAGCGAACGCGCGCTTCTGCTTCCGGCAACGGTGGTCCGAACAAATAGCCTTGTACTATCAGCTCTGGCCACTGGCGAAGAAAGCGCGCCTGGCTTTCGTTCTCGACCCCTTCCACAACTACGCCCAGGCTGAGGCTGCGCGCCATGTTGATAATTGCGCCCGCGATGACCATATCATCGCCCTCACTCGAGACATCCGATATGAAGCTGCGGTCAATCTTGAGCACCGATACCGGGAAGCGTTTCAGATAGGCCAAAGAGGAGTAACCAGTGCCGAAATCATCCACTGAAATCGCGATGCCGAGTTGCGTTAGCGCCGCCAAGCTCTCGTGCACGACTGCAGTATGATCAAGGAGCATGGTTTCGGTGAGCTCGAGCTCCAGTGCCGACGATGGCAAGCCACTGGCGGCCAGCGCCAGTTCAACCGAGCGGGCAAATCCAGGATGGCGGATCTGTTCGACGGAAACATTGACGGCCAAACGAAGAGGGCGGTCAAGATCCCCAGACAATGTGGCCAGGAATCGGCAAGCCTCTTGCGTAATCCAGTCGCCCACGCTCACGATCAGCTTGCTCTCCTCCAGCACCGGAATAAACTCGCTCGGTGTAATTACCCCCCGCTGCGGATGCCGCCACCGCAGCAATGCCTCGAGGCCGACGATTCGTTGGCTGCTGATCTCGACCAGCGGCTGATAGTAGAGGATAAACTCGCCACGCTCCAACGCATGGTGTAGCTCCGCTTCCAAGCGCAGGCGGCCCGGGACGCCGCCTTCCAATGCGCTGCTATAGCAGCAGAAGTTATTGCGACCCTCGGACTTCGAGCGATACATCGCGATCTCGGCCTTGCGCAGCAAATCTCCCGCTTCATCGCCGATGCGATCGTACACTGCGATCCCTATACTGGCGGTAACATAGAGCTCATGGCCGTCAATGAAGAAGGGCAGCGCGATGGCGTTCAGTAAGCTGCGCGCAAAAACCTCGACTTCATTGGCGGCATACGCACCCTCGATCAGCAACGCAAACTCATCGCCGTTGAGACGAGCAAGCGTGTTCTCATCACCTACATGGCGCTTAATGCGCTGCGCAATTTCGCAAAGGACGTCATCGCCTGCGCGATGGCCCAGGGTCTCATTGAAATCTTTAAACCGGTCGATATCGAAGTAGCCCAGTACCAGACCGCTCTCACCACGCGCGCAGCGTGCTGCCGCAACCCTGAGCCGGTCGCTGAACAGCGCTCGATTGGGTAATCCCGTTACCGGATCGAAATTGGTCAGATACCGCAGCCGGGCTTCGCGCTGCTGCTCTTCGGCAAACTCATGCACCTGCAACAGGGCCATGGGTTCGGACAAATCTTCGAGTGGAATCACGCTGACGACAGCCGCGAAACTGCTACCGTCTGCACCTGTTCCCCATAGGGCGAGTTGCTCCTGGCGCCGCAGCCGAATGGCATCGGTGATCAACCCGGTCACGGTATGTGGCGACGTGCTCATCTCGGGCATCGGCATGCTGAGTAACTGCTCCACACTATTGCCGAGCACGCTCACGCTGCGTTGCTGAAAGAGCTTCTCACCGCTGATATTGATAAACCGAATGGCCCCTTCGCTGTCCAGCAAGAGCATGGCATCCGTGGCTGCCGCCACCATTGCCCGAAACCATTCTGATACCGTGGAGGCGCCGCCGTCAGCCGTCCAACGGCCCGTTCCAGACACGCTAGAGCGCACCCACCCCATAGAATGGAATGCTTGCGGCAAGATGCGTGGTACTCGCACACCCATTAACTATTCCTGATTAGCGTCGTGATTCAGCAGGCGAACTCGGGCACGCCACGCAGCTTCCGCTCTGGCCAGGCGGGGCATCGTGCGGCGGCGACCACCGCCCGCAGCACCAGCGCCTTTAGCCGGAAGCGGCGATTGAACCGCCAGGCCGCCTCGCCGAGACAGCGCTCGGCGTACTTCGCGAAGCGGAAGGCATGATAAGTCCCATCCAACGCGCGCTTGACGTTGCCGAGCACGATGTTCGCCCAGCGCGCGCCTTCCGCCTCGGTAGCGGCGCGCCCGCCACCGGCGTCGATGGTCCGTCAAGCAATACCTCAGCTAAGTCCAGTATCTCATTGACTACGGCTTTACTGAAAGACGATGCTAATCACGTTTTGGAATTGGGAAAAATGCACCCTACCCTACGGATGATCCCTACCTACCCCC
>JAKDMK010000418.1 GCA_030452365.1 Nitrococcus sp. | reverse complement strand
AGGCGGCGTTCATCCAGGCGCGCTGGACGCATGGGTTTGCCCGCCCACGCTGTGGAGGCACCCATTGATAGCGGTTCCGACGTACCGGGATGCTAAGGCGGGCACCGAACTCGAATCATTCGATTGTAGTATATTGTGAGCTGGGCGAATATTGCGGTAACGTCAAACTCGCGGGAGCACTTCATAGCTTGGTTTTGAGGCAAAACGGGTGCACGAGCGGGATCTGATATAGTGCGGCAAACAGCCGCTGAACGAGGTCAAGCATGGCTCTGGATCGCAAGCTCCTCGACGTGCTCTGCTGTCCCATCAGCAAGATTCCGGTACGCCCCCTTAAACGAGAGGAATTGCGCCGGATCAACGAAGCGATTGCAGCAGGAGAGCTTCGCTATCTAGATAACAGCGCGGTCGAGGCCGAGCTTGAAGAAGGATTGATTACGGAGAACGCCGAGCGCGCCTATAGGGTGGATGACGGCATCCCGATCATGTTGGAGGAGCGGGCCATTCCGCTTCGTTCCTTGCGTTTGAAGTGATCAAAGATGATACCATCGCCAGCGCGCTGACCTGTGCCTACAGACAGCTCACTCACCTTGGCGAGGGAAGTCGGCTCGACGCCCAGGTATTGCTTGCCAGATTGTTGGGGGCGCAGCGCAGCTATCTACTGACCTGGCCCGAACGGCGGCTGCCGCTGAGCGTTCTCATGCGTTATCGCGCCCAGATCGAACGCCGGGCAATTGGCTATCCGGTGGCCTATCTCACGGGCGTGCGTGAGTTCTGGTCGCTCGAGCTGCGGGTAACGCCGGATACCTTGATTCCACGTCCGGAGACGGAGCGACTCGTCGAGGTGGCGCTGGCCTCGCTTGCAGGGCAGGAACGTCCAGTGGCGCTTGATCTGGGCACCGGCAGCGGCGCCATTGCATTGGCAATCGCGAGTGAACGCCCGGATGCCATTATTATGGCGGTGGAGGCATGCCCCAAGGCACTCGCCGTCGCCCGCTGCAACGCGCGGAGACTGGGCCTGCAGCGCATTCGCTTCTTGCTGGGCAACTGGCTCGAGCCCATCGGTGATCGACGCTATCACTTTATTGCCGCGAATCCACCGTACATCGACCCGACTGAACCCAAGTTTTGTTGCGCTGAGCTTCGCTTCGAACCGCCTAAAGCACTGCTCTCGCCGCAACAAGGCCTAGCCGCGATTCGCCGTATCGTCCACACCGCTACCGCAAATCTGCATCGTGGCGGAACGTTGGGTTTAGAGCATGGCTACCGGCAGGGTGCGGCAGTGCGTGCACTGTTCCAAGCGGCAGGTCTCACGCGAATCCGCACTGAGATCGACTTGCAAGGACATCCGCGGGTAACCGTTGGCTCCCTGCCCGATTAGATTCAATCGCGGCAACTACTCAACGCCCTTCCGTGCAGGCTATTTTTTCCGTACTGTCATTCTGCGCGGAGCCGTAAGGCGGAGTCGCAGAATCTGGTGCATAGATCCTGCGACACCGCTTCGCTGCGCGCGGGCTGAGGAGGGGTGAGTAGTTACCATGAATCTATATCCCATACGATGCACTCTTCCATGGGTAATTCTCGCCCTCGACTTCAGCGCCCCCGCCTTGGCCGATGAACTGACCGAGCAGAACATCTCGATGCAGGATTTGCCGCCAGCGGTGGCCAAGACGATGCAAAGCGAGCTGGGCAACAACAAAGCCGAAGAGGTTGAGAAGATCAGTTACGAGGGCATTGTGGTGCTCTACGAAGCCGAGTATTACCAAGGCGGCAACGAGTACGAGGTTCACGTTTATCCAAACGGTGAGCTCGCCGCCCGCCACTCACATGATGCAGAGCAGGAGCAAGAGGAAGAAGGCCGCTAGTCGGGGTTTCTTGATTTAGGGCCGGGCTTACGAGCAGCCCGGGCTTTTCGGATTCAGCAGCGTCAATTATGGAGTTTCCCATGCCGGACCGTCGCCGTTCCCGCAAGCTCTTTATCCATTGGCTCGCTCCCCTCGTTCTGCTTACAGGCAGCCTATCCACGGCCGGTCATGCTCAGCCCTATGCCCTGGATGCCAGGGCCATCGGCCGGGCGGCCGCAGTAGAGGCCACCGTCAAGGACGACGGCGTGGTGCGCATCGGCTGGAGTCGCGATGATGTCTCGGTCACCGTGGACGGGATGCCATTCCCGCGCGCCGCGGGCTTGGGAAGCTGGGCCGCGTTCAAGGCCCTGCCGGATGGCAGCGTGATGGTAATGGGTGATTGCGTAGTCTTCGAAGACGAGATCACGCCGGCCATGGACGCCGCCTTCGCCCACGGCCTGAACGTAACGGCGTTGCACAACCACTTTATTTTCGATCGTCCGCCAGTCTATTACATGCACATCGGCGGGCACGGCGAAGACGCCGCTGCGCTTGCCAAAGGCGCGCGTGCCGTATGGGATGCCATTAAGGCCGTGCGTGCAGCGGACCCAACGCCGGCCAATCAGTTCAGCGGGCGTGTGCCCGATAAGACCGGCGAACTCGATATCGCCGCCTTGAGAGCGATCCTCGGCACCGAGCCTAGCGTGAAGGATGGCGTAGTGAAGTTCAGCTTCGGGCGCGAAGCCACTATGCACAATACGACGATTGGTGCATCAATGGGGATTGCCACTTGGGCGGCATTCATTGGCAATGCGCAGTACGCGGTGGTGGACGGCGACTTTGCCATGACGGCTGAGGAAGTGCAGCCGGTCATGCATGCCTTGCGCAACGCGGGCATTCACATCGTCGCGCTGCACAACCACATGCTTGGAGGAAACCCGTTTTACTACTTTCTGCACTACTGGGGGAAAGGTAACCCCGAGGCTCTGGCGCGGGGGGTGCAAGCCGCGCTCGATACTCAGCAATAGTTGAGGGTGGGCCGGATTCGCGTCAAATTCGCCAA
>JAKDMK010000417.1 GCA_030452365.1 Nitrococcus sp. | reverse complement strand
GATGGCGCCTGCCATCATTGTCATCGGTGAGTATTTTTACAACGGTTCCCCGCCCCTCGACGTGAACGTTGCTAGTCTGATTAGCGGTAACTATTCAGCCACCCCCGCTAACCGCTTATTAATCCGCACCGGCTGCGTCTCGGTTGGATCGCGACAAGTGCAGTCATCGCGCTGGTGCTGGGGTCTGGACACAAGGTGAATTTGCGGTCATATTCGACCGCGTGCCGAAATACAGCGGAAGAGCTTGGTCGGATGACGACCTTGATCAGATTCGCGATCTGATCAAGCAGAATGCTGATGCCACACGGGCGCGCTTGTCGCGCCTGGTCTGTGAGCACTTCGACTGGCGCGCGCCCAACGGCAAGCTCAAGGAGATGAGCTGCCGAGTGGCGATGCTGGCCATGTATCGCGACGGGCGCATCGAGCTGCCGCCGCGGCGGCGGGCGCCACCGGCGCCCTATCGGCTGGTTCCCACGCCGCAAGGCGATCCGCAGGCGCCCTGGCAGGGCTCGGTGCGGGATTTGACAGCGCTGCGCCTCGTGCCGGTTGAGCCGGGGCGCGCCCTGCGCCTTTGGAACGAGCTCCTTGCCCGCTACCATTACCTCGGCTATCGGATGCTCCCGGGCGCGCAGATGCGCTATGTGTTGCGCGACGGGGAACGCATCCTCGGCGCCATGGGCTTTGGCGCCGCGGCCTGGAAGCTTGCGCCCCGAGATCAGTTCATCGGCTGGAGTGGGGCCGAGCGCGAACGCGGGCTGTATCGCATCGTCGGCCAGTCGCGCTTTTTGATCCTGCCCTGGATTCGGTGCCGCAACCTCGCATCAAAAGCACTTGCCATGGCGACGGCCCGGCTTGGTGCGGACTGGGCGGCGTGCTACGGCTTTGCCCCGGTGCTGCTGGAAACCTTCGTCGACACCACACGCTTTGTTGGCACCTGCTATCGCGCCGCCAACTGGATCGAGGTGGGCACGACCCAGGGCCGGGGTAAGCTGGACCGCCATCGCCGATACGCCGTACCGGTCAAACGCATCTACCTCAAGCCGCTGGCGCGCGATTTTCGCCGTTGTCTGAGACAAACCGCATGAGCGTCGGCAAGTTCGACATCACCGCGACACTGGCGCGGGCCGAACAAGCGCTGAAAAAAGAGGCCAGTCTAACGCCATCCACGCGCGTGTTGCTCGAAACGCTCATGGCGATTATTCGCCTGCTCGTGGCCAAGCAGGCTCTCAACAGCACCAACAGCAGCATACCGCCCTCTCAGGACCCGAATCGTGCGCGCGGCTCGAAGAAAAAAGCGGGCCAACGCAAGCCCGGCGGACAGCCAGGCCATCCCGGCGCCACCCTTACGCCCTTGCCCGCCGATCAGATTGAAACCCTTTCCATCGACCAACGCACCCTGCCTGTCGACGGCTACCACGCCGATGGTTTCGAGGCGCGTCAGGTCATCGACATCCACATTTCCCGCCATGTAACCGAATACCGCGCCGAGGTGTTGGTCAACGCCAAAGGGCAACGCTTTGTCGCGCAATTTCCGCCCGGCGTAACCCAGCCCGTACAATACGCCAACAGCGTCAAGGCGCAGGCCGTGTATCTCTCCCAGCAACAGTTGATCCCCTATGAGCGCTGCCGCGAACACTTCGCCGATGTCTATGGCATCCCGCTCAGTGTTGGCTCACTGGTGAATTTCAACCGCGAGGCTTTTTATCTGCTGGAACGCTTCGAGATCATCCTCAAGCAGCAGCTGTGCCGTGCCTCGCTGCTCCACGCCGACGAAACCGGCATCAATGTCGGGGGCAAACTCATGTGGCTGCACTGTCTGTCCAATCTCCAATGGACGCTGTTCTTTCCCCATCCGCGCCGGGGCGAGCAGGCCCAAAGGGCGTTGGATGTGCTTGCCCATTTCCACGGTACGCTATGCCACGATCACTGGAAGTCGTACTTTTGTTTTGCTTACATCCATGCCTTGTGTAATGCCCATCACTTGCGGGAACTCGAACGCGCCTGGCAACAGGATCAGCAGCGCTGGGCTAAGAAAATGCACACGCTCTTACTTGAGATGAATGCCGCCACCCACGATACCGGTGGCTGTCTCGACGAGCCGAGTGCCGAGGCTTTTACCAAACGCTACCGGAGCATCCTCACCAAGGGCGACGAGGAGTGCCCGGCCGTTGCACCCAAACCCGGCACGCGACGCCGTCCCGCGCAGTCCAAGCCACGCAATCTGCTCGAACGACTGCGTGACTTCGAGGAAGAAACGCTACGCTTTATGACCGATCCGGATGTCCCATTCACGAACAACCAGGGAGAAAACGATGAGCGTATGACCAAGGTGCAGCAAAAGATCTCCGGCTGTTTCCGTTCTTTCAGAGGCGCCCAGTACTTCTGTCGCATCCGCGGCTATCTCTCCACCTGCCGAAAACATGGCGTCAGCGCCACCGAAGCCCTTGGGCTCTTGTTCTCCGGTAAGCTGCCGGACTTTGTCCCGCCTCTGGGATAACGTGCTTGGCTGGATGGGCTGAATAGTTACCATCCGGGAATATTATTCGCCTGGTTTCGGCTCGCAAAGCGACGTCAAAAGAGCGCGTGTACTACGAAGGTCCAACGCCGTGAGAAAGGAATACGATTTTTCCAGAATGAGCTCTCGCAAGAATCCTTATGCTTCAAAGCTAAAGCGACAGGTGACTATACGCATGCGCGACGACGTCATCTGTTACTTCAAGAGCATGTCCGAAAACACCGGGATTCCGTACCAGAGCCTTATCAACCTCTATCTACGGGATTGTATGGTAAAAGGGCGCCAACCAGACCTGTCTTGGCATTAGCGCTGCTCGCGGCAAGGACCATTGGGGTCAGCAGCGGCGTTGCCAGGCCGCTGCCGACCCCAATTAAAGATGGCGAAACGAC
>JAKDMK010000416.1 GCA_030452365.1 Nitrococcus sp. | reverse complement strand
ACGTGCTTCAAAAGATGCCCTTGCATGATCGCCACCAAGACGGTATCTACGGCAATTGCCGTCAGCCGAGCGCCAAGGCCGTAGTGACGGGTCGGCCCGTTCCCGGGACGGTGACGCAGGACAGGGCAGGCTGTTGCAACCGCCATCTTGCTGGGCCGTATGGAGGAGGCTGGTCATATGGGGATTTCGAGCGAAACACCGGATGTGCTTAGAAAGATCCTGCGGCGCAAGGCTGAGATTATTGCCGAGCGTAGTGAGCAGCTTGGTCTCAAGGCGTTCAGTGAACGCGTGGAGCATGCACCCGCGCCACGCGCATTTCTAGCCGCATTGCAGTGTGAGGTGGATGCCGGGCGCCCTGGGGTGATTGCCGAGATCAAGAAGGCCTCGCCCAGCAAAGGCGTCCTGCGTGCGCAGTTCGACGTGGCAAGCATCGCCTGCAGTTACCGTCGAGCCGGAGCAACCTGTCTGTCGGTGCTCACCGATGAGGACTTTTTTCAGGGTGCCGATGATGATCTGCAGATTGCGCGTTCTGTCTCGGAGCTGCCTACGCTGCGCAAGGACTTCATCATCGACGCCTATCAAGTCTACGAATCCCGCGCTCTCGGCGCCGATTGCATCCTGCTCATCGTGGCGGCCGTGGGGGATGCGACACTACTGGAGCTCTATATCTTGGCTCGGGAGTTGGGAATGGACGTCCTGGTGGAGGTCCATACCGAGCAGGAGCTGGAGCGGGCGCTGGCGATCCATCCCCGCTTGATCGGAATCAACAATCGCGATTTGCATAGCTTTGAGACGGATATCGAGACTACGCTCAGATTGCGCGAGAAGGTACCCTCGGATGTGCTGCTGGTGACTGAAAGCGGTATTCTCACCGCCGAGGAAGTCGAGCACATGCGCGCGCACGGCGTGCATTGTTTTCTGGTGGGTGAGGCGTGTATGCGGATGCCCGATCCGGGTGAAAAGCTGCAAGCGCTCTTTCACACCAGATGATTTTCTGATTCAAGGGCCAAGGGGGACTCGTGAGCTTGCCGAAGACCACGACGGATCGGTCCGTAGCCATGTACCTGGAGGCTGTGCCGCCGCTGCTGCGACAAGGTGCTGCCGGTATCGACATGGTCCTGGAGAAAATCGATGCCATACATCGGGAGATCGGCCTCGATGGCGTCAATATCCCCGAAATCCGGCCAGAGAGCTCCAAGAGCAACAAGGGCGAGCGGCTCAGGCCGTTTGAGCCGCGTGTCGAGCCGCGCGAGCTCGCAAAGCGCATCCAGGAGGATCTAGACGTCGATTGCGTCATCAACCGTGTTGTCGTCCATCTGGCATGGGAGCGCCAAGCCGAGTGGTTCCGGCAGACGTGGGAGGAGTACGGCATACGCCAGTTCGTGCTGGTGGGCGGCGAGAGCGCGAACGTCCATTATCCGGGCCCATCGGTGCCCGAAACCAACGAGTTGGTGCATCGAGTAATCGACGATTGCGATCTGCGTATTGGAAACATCTGCATTCCCACTCGGATGCGAGAAGCCGAGCGCATGGCACGAAAGCGAGCAACGGGTGCCGATTTCTTCACTACGCAAATTCTCTATCATGCCCGGGAGTTCACGGATTTCCTCGACGAGATCGAGGGACTCGATCCGCCCTTGGCCCCCACCACTTTGCTGCTTACCCTGTGCCCGGTACAATCACAGCGCAATATCCGCTTTCTGCATTGGCTCGGCGTGAGCCTGTCCGCGGAGCTGGAGGCTTGGCTGACGGACGACCCGGAGCAAGTCAGCGAGCGCTCCCTGGAACACCTCGAGCGGATGTGGGCCCAAATCCATCAACATTGGCATTGCCGTCATCGCCGCTTTTCGGTAGGTATCAGCCTCGCACCCATCGGCCAAATTCCGCCCATGACGACCGTGCGACTCGCACGCAACCTGGTAGCGGTGGTTGATCGGCCGGTGAGCAGGGTCTGTTGACATCCACCCACGGCGTCGTGGGTGAATGTCAACAGGCCCTAATATGACGGGCGCCAAGAGTACGTTTTGAGCCTTCTTTTCCGGGCGCGTGGCTGCTCTCGGGCGTGAGTGTATTGCTGACAAGCGTCGCAGCGACATACGGCGCGCCTGCGTCGACGCACATGCACCGCGTTTTGATCCATCTTCGTTGCGAATGTAATGCTCGGCGCTCGCCGCCAAGCGGTAACGTTACGATTAGCAGTGCTCAAAGCTTGCCTGCGTGGCTGCCGAAGACATCGAGTCTTAGCGGTCTCTGCCGATGGTGTACCCATAGGATCCATAGTTAAAGGGGAGGGGGTATGACCAACCGTGGGCTGGCGGTACTGGGAATAAGGCTATTCTCGCTATTCATTGCTCTGCAAGCGCTACTCTCGCCGCTCCAACCCTATATTCGGGTGCAGGTGCTGGATTCAGGCTCAGTCACCAGCACGAGCACGCTGCTAGGGCTGTTGCTCTGCCTTATGGTCGCGGCTTTGCTATGGGTGAGCGTGGGGCGCATTGCCGATCTGGTGCTGCCCGAGCGGCGCGGGTACCCGGCCGTTCACGGCGAGGCTGTGACGATACATGACGCGCAGGTAATCGCATATTCCGCCGTAGGGTTGTATTTGGTGGTGGATTCGTTGCCGCATATTGCCGTTGCTTCCTGGCCGCTGCTGGCAAACCACCCCCAGTCCTATGGCTTTTCCGACCAACTGGGATTGGTAGCCGCCGGTATCCGCTTGATGCTGGGTGCTGCACTCTTTCTCGGCGGCCGTGGGCTCGCGGGCCTCGTGCACCGGCTGCGCCGCGCTCGCACTTGAGATACGCGGATACTACTAGGCGCTTTACCCAGCTGGCGGGAGCATCACACCGGGATTGAGCATACCGGTAGGATCGAGAGCCGCTTTTAGTCGACGCATAAGATCGATCT
>JAKDMK010000090.1 GCA_030452365.1 Nitrococcus sp. | reverse complement strand
ATGCTAAGAAGAACCCCCGCGATATTGCGCACCATGTGATGCAAGAACGCATTGGCCGCCACGTCGACATAGAAGTAATCACCGCACCGGGTGATATCCAAGCAATGCAGCGTGCGCACGGGGTGGCGCGCTTGGCAGGCCAGAGCGCGGTAAGAGGAGAAGTCATGCTCACCCAGAAGATGCTGCGCCGCAGCGCGCATCGGCGCCAGTTCGAGCGGGTGCCAAGTCCAAGCCACGCGCTCGCGGTGAAGCGCCGGTGGCACCGGGCGGGACAGAATCACGTAACGGTACGCCCGCGCCATAGCGGCGAAGCGGGCGTGAAAGTCCTGCGCCACCGCGCGCATCCAGATCACCCGGATATCGTCCGGCAGATTGGAATTAACGCCTCTAATCCAGGCCTGCGGCGAGCGCGGCGACTGCGTATCGAAATGAATGACCTGATGGGTGGCATGCACACCCGCGTCGGTGCGCCCGGCACAGGTGACACTAACCGCGTGATCGGCAACCCGCGAGAGCGCCTGCTCCAAGGCCGCTTGCACGGACGGCCGATGCGACTGTCGCTGCCAGCCGCTAAAACGCGTGCCGTCATATTCGATGCCAAGGGCAATGCGCATATCAGGGCCGCTCGGCGTAGCCTTGCAAGTGATTATACGAGACCGTTATTCCAGTACCTTCCGCGCCTGGGTAGTTTAGCTCCTGCAATGTTGGTAATGCAGGAGAGCCATTATGGAGCCAGCACTTCGCAGACCTCGGCGTAGTCGATTGTCTCAGTAACTTGACGCCGCCCCTATATAAAGTATTTAATCCGATTGTTATTATCGCTGATCGAGGCGATTCTCGCATGCGCGCGACGGCACGTTTTTCATCACCACCTGCTATGTCATCTCAATCGTTGACCCAATCCCGCTGCAGTAGTGCATCGCGACAACCCGTTCTCGCTTGGTGCACGCGCCACGCAAGTCCTCTGCACCAAGGGCCAGGTCGGCCGCTGTGAACCACTCGCCGACGATGCTGCTTGCCTATCCGTTTCGATTGTTCTTTTTGCTTACCGGAATGTTCGCTGCCCTAGCCATAATGGCGTGGGCCGCCATGCTGCTTGGTTGGCTGCATCTGCCGGCCGGGATCTCCCCGCTGCTCTGGCATTCCCATGAGATGCTTTACGGGTTCGTTACTGCCGCCATTGCCGGATTCCTATTGACGGCGATGGCCAATTGGACGGGTGCTGCGCCGCCGAGCGGCCAACGCCTGCTTGCGCTCGCAGCGCTCTGGCTCGCCGGTCGCGCCGCAATGGCGCTGGCAGGCCAGCTACCGGGCTGGCTGGTAGCAGCCGTGGATCTGAGCTTCCTGCCGACATTGGCGCTATACGCGTTCGTGGTACTTCGCCGCAGCGGCAATTTACGCAATCTGCCCCTAGCCGCGGTGCTCGCCATCCTCGCAGTGGGCAATGCACTCATGCACCTCGCTCTGCTCGGAGTCGCCCCCAGTCTCGGCCAAATGGGCGAGCTTGTGGCGTTGGATACCATCACGGTGCTGATGGCCATGATCGGAGGGCGCATAATCCCAGCGTTCACCGGTAACTGGTTGACCCGCCACGGCGAGGATCCGCCGCACTTGCGCCCGCGCCTGGATCAGGCGGCGTTGCTCGCCACAGTGCTAATGCTGCCGGCTGATCTCCTCGCCCCCGCGAGCCTCGGCGCCGGTCTGGTCGCGCTTGCAGCCAGTACGCTGCATTTTTTCCGGCTCAGTAGCTGGCAGGGCTGGCGCACGCGGCGCGAGCCGCTGCTGTGGATTCTGCACGTCGGCTACGGCTGGTTAGCCCTGGCGCTGTTACTGAAAGGGCTAACCCCGCTGCTGCCGGCACTCGGCGCGAGTGCTTGGTACCACGCGCTCGGCGTTGGCGCCATGGGCACCTTGATCGTTGGCGTGATGACACGCGTTAGCGTCGCGCATACCGGCCGGCCGCTTGCCCTTGTGCGGGGCGCACAGCCGATCTATTGGCTGGTGATTGCTGCGGCCGTTCTGCGTCTTAGCGCGGCTCTGGGCGCAGGGCAATGGGCGCTCTATGCCGCTGCCGTGGCGTGGGCCGCTGCATTCACCCTATTTCTCGTGCGCTATGCGCCAATTCTGTGCCAGCCACGGGCAGACGGGCAGCCAGGCTGAGTGCTCAGCTCGCGCCGTCTGTCCCAAGGAGTAAAAAATGCGAATCACTTCCTTCACCGACTATTCCCTGCGCGTGCTGATCTACCTGAGCCTCAAGGGGAGCGAACTCACCACAATCTCGGAGATTGCCGAACGCTACACAATCTCCCGCAACCACCTGATGAAGGTCGTCTACGAGCTCGGTCGGCTGGGTTATGTCGAAACGGTGCGTGGCAAACATGGCGGCATGCGCCTGCGTCATGCGCCAGGGCACATAAACGTGGGCGAGGTCGTACGTCGCATGGAAAATAATCTGTCGCTGGTAGAGTGCTTTGGGACCGAGAACTCTTGCCGCCTGACACCCGCCTGCGTGTTGCATGGCATACTCGCCGAGGCATTGCAGACCTTTCTCGCCGTGCTCGATCGCTATTCTCTCGCTGACTTGCTCAGGCCTAAACATGAGTTAGCCACACTACTCTCTATCGACATCCCCGTGCGGCAAGCCCCAAGTAGCACGCCACCGCAGACGTAAGACGCACGTGCGCTTGGCTGGGCCCGATGCAGGCCATAACCGCAATTGCGCCGAGGAGGAAATATCGCTTCACTCGCACAGAACCGACGTGATTCACCCTGAGGTTCCTTTTGGCTGATCGGAGCAACTTGATATAAAGAGGTATATAATATAATTATTAAAAAGGTAATTGGAGGATCGTGCCATGGACACCGTCATCAACCGTTTCCGGAGCGGACACGACAACGCCCATCACCTGCTTGATGTCTTTGCCTACCAGCTGCGCGCGTTCGAACATGGCAGGACGCCTGATATGCTGCTGATGCGCGACATCCTCGACTGCCTCAACCGCTACGCGGCAATCGGCGAGGATGCTTACGAAGGCGAGTTGATCGATGCGCTGACCCGGGCAAATGGCGACTTCGCCTCGGCTCGGCTCGTCCTCACCACAGAGCACGCGGCGATCACCGAGCTTGGCAGGCGCTGTCTGGGGCTGATCGAAGACATGGTCGGCGGCATTGTGTATTCAAGATCGGAGCTCCTCATACCGGGGCAACGATATGTGCGGATATACCAAGCTCACCTCAGACGGGAACGCGCCTACCTCCACCAGCACCGCGATACCAACAGTGGGACGGCGGCGCAATACGTTTATCAGCCATTACCGAAGGATCCGATGGCAGAATTCACGGACCTCTCTGAGCGAATCACGCAGGCCACGACACACCTGGCCACTGACGAGTTTGGGCTGTCTGTCTGCGCCGCTTGCGGCACCGATACCGCCGCGGCCGGTGACACCCTCTTGACGGCTGAGTAAAACCGGACATAGAGGGCACAGATCGCGTCCAGTTCGCAGAAACTCAGCGTGTGGGCCTATTTCATGGCCACCCAGCCACCTTGGCTGCGGTGGATCTTGTAGGGGTTGGGTTCGCCTCCCGGGCGGCGGGAAAAGCGTCGATAGCTCCATTGATACTGGCAGGGTCGCTGCCGAATCACGGCCTCGATGGCCCGATTCAAGGCCGCTGCCGCTTGCAGTGGATCGGGGTCGCGAACGGCCTCGTCCACCGCGCACCAGTGCAGCCGGTAGCCGCGCCCGTGCGCGAGACGCTCGGCCCAGCCCATGACCATGGGGGCGTGGCTGCGGGCCGCGAGCTTGCTGAACAAGGTCATGGTCTTCGCCGGCACCCCGAAAAAGGGTGCGAAAACGCCTTCTCCCGGCGGCTGCTGATCCGGCAGGATGCCGATTGCGGCACCCGCGCGCAGTGCCCGATAGAGCGCTCGAATTCCGGCCGACCGCGCCGGCCAGAATCGGGCGCCGCTGCGCCCACGCGCGCGCCGGATTAAGTCCTCCAAATTGGCCTGCCGTGGCACGCGATAGAGCGCGTGCAAGCTCGTGCGCTTTGCCACCCACACCTGCAGCAGCTCCCATGACCCGAGGTGGGGCGCGATGATCAGCACGCCGCGGCCGCTTGCGATCGCTGCATCCAGGATTTCGCCGCCCTCGACCTCCCGAATCAGACGTAGCAACTGCCGCGGTGGCCGATACCAAAGGGGCCCCAGCTCGAACAGCGCCTTGGCCGATTCGCGCAGACTGCAGCGCACCAAGGCGCGCTTGCGACGTGGCGGCCAGTTGGAGAAACAAAGCTCCGTATTGACGCGGGCGATGTGGCGAGCGTCGTTGGGAATCAGAGCGGCCATGGTGCCCGCCAGCGCCCCGACGGCGTGCAGTAAGGGCAGTGGCAACCATGCGAGCAGGCGCAGTAGCTGCTCGATCAGATCGGCGCGCGACACGTGCAACTCCGGCGTGAAGCGGGCTCAGCGGCGGCCTGGCCCTCACCACCCCGTGTGGAAGGATCGGCGCCGTCCTTATTCGTCACTCCCGGCGGTGGTGTTCCCCGAGTGCCGGGTCGCTCGGGTCGAAGTTCTTGAGCCGATACTCGGCGCCGCAATACGGGCACTTGCCCGCGCCCGTCTTATGGATTGGGATATAGACCTTGGGGTGGGAGTTCCACAGGTACATCCCGGGCATGGGGCAGGACAGCGGCAAGTCGTCTACCGTTACTTGGTAATAATTGGCGGCGTTGGGCTCAATCAGATCGCGACGATCGTGGGTCTGTGGATCAGGCACTTACAGGCTCCCGTTCGAATGGCATCAGCGCACCGCTATCAACCACTGCGGGTGGGCATCGCGCCTGCCTTCCACTTGGTCGAAGAACAGTCTTTGCAGATGCTCGGTGACGGGGCCGCGCTCGCCCGCGCCAATCTCCCGGTCATCCACCGCGCGGATCGGGGTCACCTCGGCCGCCGTGCCGGTAAAGAAGGCCTCGTCGGCGGTGTAGACTTCATCGCGCGTGATGCGCTTTTCCCGGATCTCATAGCCCGCCTCCCGGGCCAACGTGATAACGGCATCGCGGGTGACACCCGCCAGCGCCGAGGCCAACTCCGGGGTAAAGACGGTTCCATCGTTGACAATGAAGAAATTCTCCCCCGAGCCTTCGGCGACGAATCCGTCCACATCCAGCAGCAGCGCCTCGTCGTAACCGCAGGCGACAGCCTCCTGCAATGCCAGCATCGAGTTGATGTAGTGGCCATTAGCCTTTGCCCGGCACATCGTCACGTTGACGTGATGGCGGGTGTATGAGGACGTTCTGATGCGGATGCCGCGCTGCATATTCTCCTCGCCCAGATAAGCCCCCCATTCCCAGGCCGCCACGCTGACGTGCGTGCGCAGGTTATCGGCTCGCAGCCCCATGCCCTCAGCCCCGTAATAGCACATGGGTCGGATGTAGGCGCTCTTCAGGGCGTTTTTACGCACGCAGTCAATGCAAGCCTGGTTGATCTCCTCCTGTGTGAATGGCATGTGCATGCCCAGGATCTTGGCGGAGCCAAACAGACGCCGAGTATGCTCGCGCAGCCGGAAGATGGCGGGTCCGCTGACCGTATTGTACGCACGCACGCCCTCGAACACACCGAGGCCGTAGTGGAGGGTATGGGTGAGCACATGAACCTTGGCCTCGCGCCAAGGCACGAACTCCCCGTCCATCCAGATGACTCCGTCGCGATCGGCCATGCTCATCCTGCGCGCTCCTCAGAATTCGTCCGCTAGCCGCTTTCCGTCACCCGTCACCTGTCACCCGTCACCCGTCACCCATGATCTCGCGCCACAAATCCGCGACCCGATCACGCTGCTCTTGCAGCGCCGGGGCCGCTATGCACGCCGGTTGCTCTTGCAAAGTAAGGCGGTGCACACGAGCGCGGTAGGCACGATAAGCATCCGCGAGCATCCGTGCCTGACTCACTGAAACCCAACCGCAGGAACTGAGCTCGTCCAGGAGTCGTATATTGTCTGTATATCGCAGCAGAGCCGAATGATCCACGGCACACGCAAGGGTTCCATATTGCACCATAAATTCGATATCGACGATACCGCCGCGATCCTGCTTGAGGTCGAAGGTCCCCGGCTGATCAACGGCCTTCTCGCCGCGCATGCGCGCGCGCATTTGCGTCACTTCCCGGCGCAGGCTCTGGGTGTCGCGTCGGCGCATCAGCACTTGGTGGCGTATGGCGTTCACCTCCTCGGCCAACTGCGGCGATCCGGCGACTACGCGTGCGCGCACGAGTGCCTGATGCTCCCAGGTCCAGGCCTGATGCAACTGATAATGGGCAAACGCCTCTAGGCTCGAGGTGAGCAGGCCGGCCTTACCGTTTGGACGCAGCCGCGTGTCGACGGCGTAGAGAATGCCTCCCGCGGTCGGGGTGCTCAAAATGTGGATGATCCGCTGCACCAAGCGCGCGAAAAACACGGAATTATCCACCCGGCGCGCACCGTCCGTCAGTTGTTCTTCGCCGCGCGCCTCGTGGATGAATACCAGATCCAGATCCGAGCCGTAACCGAGCTCGATACTGCCGAGCTTGCCATAGGCGACGATGACCAATCCTTGTTGCACCAACTCGCCGTCCACGCACCCGCTGGGTTGCCCATAACGAGCGCTCACATCCCGCCAGGCCAGAGACAGTACCGCCTCGATGATCACTTCGGCGATGTCCGTGAGGTAATCACTGACCACCATCAGTGGCACGGCGCCAGTGATGTCCGCGGCTGCCACACGCAGGCTGTTGGCCTGTTTGCAATGGCGTAGCACCTCCATCCGCTGCTCGAGGTCAGCGCCCGGCGCGTTGTCCAGCCGCTGCGAGAGCTCGCGCTGGAGCGCATCGCGGCCGAGTGGGGCATAGAGCGTGCGCGGGTCGAGCAGCTCATCCAGCAGTACCGGATGGCGGGTGAGCAGTCGCGCGATCCAAAGGCTGCCCGCGCAGAGCTGAACCAGCTGCGACAGCGCCAGCGGATGTTCGTTGAGCAGAGCGAGGTAGGCGGTACGCCGCGCGATGGACTCCAGCAGCCGGAGCACGCGGGGCAGCGTTGTATCGGGGTAGTGTCCGGCGCCCACGGCCCGAACCAGCATGGGCATAAGCCGATCGAGGCGGCTGCGCCCTTGGGCTGAGAGCGCACGGCAGCTATAGCTCTCGTGCAGCGCGTTCAATTGCTCGCGCGCCTTGGCCGGCTCCTGAAAGCCGGCCGCGTAGAGGCGTTCGACCGCCTCCTCCGCGTCCGCCTTGCCCAGCCACACATCGGCCAAATCAGCCTGCTCCTTATCGCCCCCGTCCTCCCCCTGCGGCGCCATGAATACCTGGTCGAAATGCTCGTGCACCTTCTGCCGCCATGCCTCAAGCCTGTGCTGCAAAGCGTCGTATTCGGCATAACCCATGGCGTGGGCGAGGCGCCGGCGATCGAGCGCGTCGATTGGCAAGTCGTGCGTCTGGCGATCATCCATCATCTGCAATCGATTCTCGATCCGGCGCAGGAATCGATAGGCTTCGCTGAGCTCATCGCGGGCAAAGCGCGGCAACTGACCCTGCTCAGCCAAACGGTCCAGGACGGGCAACAGCCCGCGCCGGCGTAGTGCACGCTCCTGGCCGCCGCGGATGAGCTGAAAAACCTGGCCGATGAACTCGACTTCCCGGATTCCGCCGCGACCCAGCTTGATATTTTGCTCCAGACCCTTGCGCTCGACCTCGCGCGCCACCAGCGTCTTCATCGCGCGCAATGACTCCAGCGCTCCATAATCCAGGTAGCGGCGGTAGACGAAAGGCGCGAGGTGCTCCAACAGTTGCCGACCACGGTCGTGGTCGCCGCCGACCACTCGCGCTTTGATCAGGGCGTAGCGCTCCCACTCACGGCCCTGATGCTCGTAGTAGATCTCCATGCCGTTAAAGCTCATGACCAGTGGGCCGCTCTGACCGTAGGGACGTAGACGCATATCCACGCGGTACACCTGACCGTCAGCGGTTTGTTCATCGAGCGCGGCGATGAGCTGGCGACCGAGTCGAGTGAAAAATTCCTCGTTGCTTAGCCGTCGAGAACTGTCTGTGTGACCCGGCTCCGGATAACTGAAGAT
>JAKDMK010000089.1 GCA_030452365.1 Nitrococcus sp. | reverse complement strand
GAAAAATGCTTGCGGCTAGCACGGCGTCCGCCAAGCCGAGCTTCACGGCATCGACTAGATGCGCCAAATTGCCGGCGCCGCCGGATGCGATCACCGGTACGGCGGTGCTCTCTGAAACTGCTCGCGTCAGCTCCAAATCGAAGCCGAGCTTGGTACCGTCGCGGTCCATGCTGGTAAGTAGGATTTCGCCTGCCCCTGCCGCGGCCATGCGGCGTGACCAAGCAACGGCATCAAGCTCGGTGGGCCGGCGTCCGCCATGGGTGTATACGCCCCAGCGCTGCGGCTCATTCACTGCGCTCACCCGCTTGGCATCGATCGCCACCACGATGCATTGACTGCCGACTCGTGCGGCCGCCTCGCTGACAAGCTCAGGGTTCTGAACGACAGCCGTGTTGATGGCCACCTTGTCGGCCCCGGCATTGAGCAGCCGGCGGATGTCGCTCAGGGTACGAATTCCGCCGCCGACGGTGAGCGGAATGAATACCTCGCTCGCCACGGCCTCGACCACGTGCAACATGGTATCACGCTGCTCGTGACTGGCGGTGATGTCGAGGAAGATCAGCTCATCGGCACCGGCGCGGTCGTACTCGCGGGCAATGGCGACCGGGTCACCGGCATCTCGTAAGTCGACGAAGCGCACGCCTTTGACCACGCGCCCGGCCGCCACATCGAGGCAGGGAATGATTCGCTTCGCCAGAGCCACGGTCGCCGCAGTACCCCTGCGTATGACTCGGTTTGCTGCGCGACCAGAGCCAAGGCCTCGCGCAGATCAATAGCGCCCTCGTATAGGGCCCGTCCGACGATGGCGCCGGCAATGCCATCGCCGGCCGCGGCGCAAAGATCGTGTACATCGCCCATGGTACACACGCCACCGGAGGCAATCACCGGAATGCTGATTTCCCGGGCGAGCTTGCGCGTGGCCTCTACATTGACCCCGCGCATCATGCCATCGCAGCCAATGTCGGTGAACACCACGGCTTCCACTCCGGCCGTCTCGAAGCGTTGCGCCAGATCGGTTGCACTACGCGATGAAACCTTGGCCCAGCCATCCGTTGCCACTAGGCCGTCTTTGGCATCGAGGCCGACGATGATATGACCCGGAAATTCCAGGCAGGCATTGTCGACGAAGTAAGGTTCACGCACGGCCTGAGTGCCTAGGATGACATAATCCACCCCGACGTCCAGATAGGTCTGGATCACGCTGAAGGTCCGGATCCCGCCGCCTACCTGAACTTCGACACCAGGGAAACCCTCGGCGATGCGCCCGATGATGTCCGCGTTCACCGGAAAGCCGGCCGCGGCGCCGTTGAGGTCAACGATGTGAAGGCGGCGTCCGCCGGCTTCGACCCAGCGCTCGGCAATGGCTACGGGATCGTCAGAGAATACGGTTTCGTCATCCATCCGCCCCTGGCGAAGCCGTACGCACTTCCCGTCCTTGATGTCGATGGCGGGGATGATCAGCATGTTGACCTCAGCAGCGATTTTGGGCCGACCCGTCCCAACGAAGGAAATTCTCCAGTAGCCGCAGTCCGGCGCGCTGGCTCTTCTCCGGATGAAACTGCGTTGCGAAGATATTGTCGCGCCCGATCGCAGCCGCGAATCGGGCGCCATATTCGGCATGGGCGAGCACGAGATGCTCATCGCTTGGCGCCACGTAGTAGCTGTGTACAAAATAGAACCAGGCGCCCGCGTCGATGCCTTGCCATAACGGATGCTCACACACCCGCTGCAGAGTGTTCCAGCCCATGTGCGGTATCTTAAGTTTCGGATGTCCGGTGGTCAGATGGCGCAAGTGCCGCACGGATCCCGCAAACAGATCCAGGGCCTGCACCCCTTCATTCTCTTCGCTAACGCTCATCAGTGCCTGCATCCCCATACACACACCAAGGAAAGGACGCTCGGCGGCGCTCTGGCAGAGCACGTCGATCAGTTCATTGCGCTGCAGCGCGGACATGCAGTCGCGCACGGCACCTTGACCGGGGAAGACCACTCGCTCGGCGCTTGCCACGGTCTGCGCATCGGCGGTGACGACGACTTCCTGCGCTCCCACATGCTCGAGGGCCTTGGCCATGGAGCGCAGGTTGCCCATGCCGTAGTCGATTATCGCGATTCTGGCCATTACGCGCCCGTGATTACTCTGGGGCCTGTTGACATTCACCCACGACGCCGCGCCGGAGGCCATCAACAGGCCCTGGCCAGCGTCTCAAAGCACGCCCTTGGTCGACGGTGTGATCCCTGCGAGCCGCGGATCCGGCTCGCACGCCATTCGCAGCGCCCGAGCGAAGGCCTTGAATACGGTTTCTGCGACATGATGGGCATTGCGCCCGCGCAAGTTATCTATGTGCAGGGTTATGGCAGAGTGGTTTACCAGGCCCTGGAAGAACTCGCGCAAGAGATCGACATCGAAGCGGCCGATACGTGCTCTGGGAAAATCCACGTTGTACTCTAGCCCTGGTCGTCCGGAGAGGTCCACCACGACTCGCGACAGGGCTTCATCCAGCGGTACATAGGCTTGGCCATAGCGGCGGATGCCCGTTTTATCGCCGAGCGCTTGAGCCAATGCCTGCCCCAAGGTGATACCGACGTCCTCCACCGTGTGGTGGGCGTCGATCTCAAGATCACCAGCGGCCTGAATGCAAAGATCAATCAGCCCATGGCGGGCGACCTGATCCAGCATGTGCTCCAAGAACGGGACGCCGATCTCGAGCTGGCGCTCACCGCGCCCATCGAGGTTGATGGACACGCGGATTCGGGTCTCAAGGGTATTGCGCTCAATGGTTGCTGTGCGATCGGCCATATGTGCAGCCACCCTTTGCTCGCTCCGGCGGAGAATACCATGGGTTAACAGGTCGTGGGAGCCGGCGCGGCCTGCAGCCAAAAGGTCACCGGCCCGTCATTGACCAAGCTTACCTGCATGCAGGCACCAAAGCGGCCGGCCGCCACTACCGCGTGCTCGGATCGGGCGCACTGCACCAGGTACTCGAACAGCGCGGCGCCAATGTGCGGTGCGGCGGCCGGCGTGAAACTGGCTCGGGTTCCCTTGCGCGTGTCCGCTACGAGCGTAAACTGCGGCACGAGCAGGAGCGCGCCCCCCGCATCCCGCAACGAACGCTCCATGCGCCCCTGCGCGTCATCGAACACGCGGTAGCTAAGCAGGCGCTGCAGCAGACGCTCGGCCTGAGCACGGGTATCTCGGCGCTCGACACCGATCAGCACCAGCAGCCCGGGTCCGATTTGGCCAAGGCATGCGCCATCCACGTGGACGGCCGCCTGCGTGACCCGTTGCAACAACCCGATCATCGTCTACCCATGTCACGTCCCCGCTGCCTCTCGGGCGTGGCGGATCGCCGGCATGGTAGAAGCGGAGCCGTTGCGGACTGCGCTCAACGCTGCAAGCGCCGGATGAACACCCTCAGTTCTCGCACTACCTGCATGTCGCCACGACGCTCGGCGACCTCCAAGCCCCGCCGATAAGTCTCCAACGCTTCCTCAAGGCAGCCAGAGTCAGCGAGCACTCGCCCGAGTCCCTTCCAAGCGGCCGAGTAATCCGGATCTAGACGAACCGCTTGCCTAAAGTGGTCCAGGGCGATCTCCCGTTCACCACGGCGCATGTAGGCATTACCCAGCGTCAGCCGCAGTATGGCATTGTCTTGGCCGCGGGCGAGCATCTTCTCCAGGGCATCGATATCCATGGCCTACAACATTAGGCGGCGGCTATCGCATTAGCAAGGCCAGAGCGAAGCCGATGGCCCGGGAAGCGAGCAGGCTCGCGGTCTCGGTGGTATTCTCATATCTCTTTATCCTGGCCTGAGCGACATAGCCGAAGAAGACGGCGCATACCCCCAGCCTTGCAAGCGAAGTATTATGCCTGATACTGATTACCGCCGGGGTATGACACGCCGCTCCTCTCGCGCTGGCTGCTGGATTGCCGGGATCGGGTTGCTGCTCGCGCTGATCGGCGCAGCCCTCGTTGCGTTGCCCGGCCCAGGGTATCGCTGGCAGCAATTGGCGCTTGCCGAAGCGTTCACACTGCTGCGCTGGGGCGCCTGGATCGGCCTGGCTGGCGCGGTATTCAGCCTGCTCGCGATACTGTTGCTACTCACCAACCGAGGCGGGCGTAGCGTGCCGGCCCTCCTGGCCGGGGTCGGGCTTGCCATCGGGGGAGTCAGCTTCGGTTTGCCTTGGGCGCTACTGCAACAGGCGCGCAGCGTGCCTCCTATTCACGATATTACAACCGATACCGCGAACCCGCCCGTCTTCCGTGCTATCCTGCCACTGCGCCGGGGGGCACCTAACCCCGCCCGCTACGGTGGGCCGAGCATCGCGCGCAAGCAGCATCAGGCCTATCCCGACATTCGGCCCCTGCACTTTCAAGTGAGCCCCGAGCGGGCCTTTGCGGCAGCGCTCGAGGTTGCCAAGGAGTTGGGCTGGCGGATTGTCGCTGCCACGCCGGAGGCGGGGCGCATCGAGGCGACGGCGACCACGTTCTGGTTCGGTTTCAAGGACGATGTCGTGATTCGCATCCGTGATATGGGGCGAGGCACGCGCGTGGATATCCGTTCGGTCTCCCGCGTCGGGCGCAGCGATGTTGGCAAGAATGCCGAGCGCATCCAGCGCTTTAGCGCCCAGCTCACGCGGATACTTTCCGGAGCCTCGGCGGCGGCCACTTGATGGGTCGCAATCGCAGGCGGATTTGCAGGCTTTACACTGGCATTGCGGCGGCCGTGGGGAGCGGGGCCGACAACAGGTTAAGAAAACCAATGCAAGGCAGAAAGACGCATATGTGGAATAGGAATTCATGCACCCGGCGCACCCGCAGCCTTGCTCTTTCCACGCTGGCGAGCGTGCTGTTGGCGCTGCTGGTGACCGGTACCCTTTGCGCTAAGCCGTTACCCATGGTACCGGTGCTGCCGCTTGATCTAGCCCACAAAGCGGTGCGTGCGGCGGTGGCCGCCTGCAGTAAGGATGGCTATCGGGTCAGCGCGGCGATCGTCAATCGCAGCGGCGTACTCAAGGCGTTTGCCCGCGCGGACGGGGCCGGAGCGCACACGGTGGACAGCAGCCGCCACAAAGCCTATACAGCCGCCAGCCTGCGTGAGCCGACGGCCAAGCTTGCCGGCCTGATCGCCAAGCATCCGGAGCTTCAGGCGCTGCGCGATATGAATGAGTCCATTCTGATTCTTGCCGGTGGACTGCCAATACGCATCGATGGACAGTTCGTCGGCGGTATCGGCGTTGGCGGAGCCCCCGGTGGCCATTTGGACGAGCGCTGCGCGCGTGCCGGACTGGCCGCGATTGGTGCCGAGACCGGCGAGTCGTAACACCACGCGCCCGACGCGCCCGGATTATCCGTGCGGAGGTCAGGGGCCAAGGGATGCGAGTCGTTATTGACTCGATGCCTTGCTGTGCTATATGAAATAGCAACAGCTATTTAGTATTGGTGCAGCAATCTAAATCCTAGCGTAACGCTTTGATTGGGTAAAGTTGAGTTACAAAACGAGCGCTACGCCTGCGTTCAGGTTGGACCATCTCCTGGCTGCGAACGTGTTAGCGATCGTTGTGTATAGCCTTAACCGCGGCTTTCCAGGGGAGTCATGTTAGATTCACCGGCAACCGTTTATCTGCTCATATTAATCGTCTGCGCCGCCATCGTGCGCTTGACGGTCATGCGCAAGGTTCCGACCCCAACCGCCGGCGGTGCGATAGTGATGGCGATCGGAATTTTCGGGCTGGCCGCAATGCAGCGGATACCGTGGCTCGCGTCGTTTTTGAGTGAGCCGCTCGCGCTTGTGTTGTCGGTGATCTGGCTATTTACCGCCGCCTCTTATTTGATCGATTTCCTCAAGGGAACGTTGCATGTCCATACGGAGTCCCCGATCGGGCGCTTCGGGATCGGGACCTGGGTCGCCGGGACTGTCGTTCTTGCAAGGATGGACATGGTCGGCGTCAAGGACTGGTCGCTGCAGGTGGAGGCGATACTCGGGCTCGTCGCCCTGCTGCTCTGGGGTTGGTACTTGCGCCTGGTATTCGACGGGTTTAAAGCCATGCGTGCCTGTCACGAGCGGCTGCAAACCCGCGGCGTGATCCTGCTGACCACAGTCAGCACGCAGGCGATTGCCCTTGTCGCATTCGATTTTGCATACAATCCGCCTCTGTTCCAATGGCTCGACCCCGTGGTTTCGCGCGTATTGTTTGCGGGGATCGGCACCGTGCTAATCGTGCTCGGCACCGCTTTTTACTTCGTCGGTGCGGGGTTGATCTTACAGCGCTACTGGCGCCAGAAGGATTGGACCCTGGTCCAAGACTGGGATAATACCAATTGTATTCTCCATGGAGCGATGTCGATTACCGGCCTTGCATCGGTTCTGAGCGGAACTATCCCGGTCATAATCTGTCTATCTACTTGGCTCTATGTGCTCACCATGTTTATCTTGGTCGAGCTTATCGAGCTGCTGCGAGCCTACCTCCGCGTTCGCTCTCTAGGCTGGCGGGAAGGCCTCTTTAGCTACCATGTTTCACAATGGGCCAGGAACTTTACCTTCGGTATGTTCTTTGCTTTTACCTGGGCGTTTACCAAGCATTACGAAATCTATCTGACATCTGATCTCGCGAACCTGTTCCGGTGGATCTTGACCTATGGCCAATACCTCGTCTTGGCGTTCCTGTTGCTCGAAATAGGGTTGTATCTAATAGCGCATGTCGAGGTTAGGTTTTCGTCAAGACTCAGAATCCCGGAAAGAGCCCGGCTACGCCAAGGGTGAAAAGAAGTAGAACCTGGTCACCAAGGCCGCAGGGATGCTACTGCCGATCGGACGAGGTTTTGGTTGCGAGCAGGCTCCGCAAGTACCCCGCAACGAGGTATAGTAGCGGAGCGAATATTTGAACTGGATCACTTTGGGTGAGCAGCAAAAATGCTATGCGGCGCCTGCAACCCGCTGCCTTGCCCATCACGCCAGCCCCGTAGCTGCTAAGCTTTTGTTCAGTGGCGATGATAATAGAGGAGAACACTGTGAACGGTTATCTCAACGGGCAATGGTTGTTCGCCAGCCATTTTTTTAAGCACCCCGGCCTACTCGGTTCCCTGATTCCCAGCTCGCGGCATCTCATCGAGCGCCTTTTGCGGCCGGTGGATTGGTCGAGGGCAAGACGCATCGTCGAATATGGCCCCGGGGTTGGCACAATTACCAAGAGGCTTCTGGCCCAGATGGCTCCAGATGCGCGGCTATTGGCCTTGGAGTTGAATCCAGACTTCGTGAATTATCTTCGCCGCGAAGTCAAGGATCCGCGATTAGAAGTCGTCAGGATGTCTGCCGCGGATCTGGGGCAGGCTTTGCAGGAACGTGATTGGGGCGCAGTGGATTACGCGATCTCCGGTATTCCCTTCAGCACCATGCCGTCAACCATACGTGACCATGTCCTGCGGCAAACGCGTGAGCATTTGCACCCGGGCGGTGAGTTCCTGGTCTACCAATTCTCCGACCGCGTGCGACCGCACCTGGAACGCACGTTTGACGCGGTTGAGCGGGGTTTCGTACTGCGCAACTTCCTGCCGGCACACTGCTACCGCTGCACGCTCGCAGCATAGCGCGCGCGGTGTCCTGGCGACTGATCGGCCGCAACTCTCCGAGCATGATGACGCCAAGCTCCGGCTCGACATGCCGCCGGCCAAAGCCCCCGGCTTCCTGGCGCAACAGGAGCCTCGAGCCGCGAGGCGATTAGAATTGTAGAACCACAACCGAGATGTTGTCACTGCCGCCGCTGTCAACAGCGGCGCGCACAAGCAATTGTGCCGTGCGCTCCAGATCACGATGCGCCTGCGTGAGCTGTCGATGAATTTCGCTGTCGGCAAGCTCCCCGGTGAGCCCGTCGCTGCAGAGCATGATCAAGTCACCGCGCTCGCACTCAAGGCGCATGACGTCGGGATTCACTGTGCCGATGCCAAGCACCTGCGTGAGGCGATGGCGCTCTGGAGCGTGGCGGGCCTGTTCAGGCGTCATCCAACCCTGGTCCAGGGCCTCCTGGGCCAGATTGTGGTCCCGCGTGAGGCGGGAGAGCAGGGCTTGGTGCAGGCGATAAGCCCGCGAGTCTCCTACATGGCCGATAGCCACCCGGCTATCGTCGACCGCGGCGAGAAGCAAAGTTGTTCCCATCC
>JAKDMK010000415.1 GCA_030452365.1 Nitrococcus sp. | reverse complement strand
AGCGCGCCGCGCCGAGCGGGATATCGTGGCGTTGATGGACGAGGAGGAGATCAATGCGGTCGTGCTGCGCTACCTGAATCGGCTTTCCGATTTCCTATTCGTGGCAGCGCGCACGGTAAATGCCGCGGCCGGCGGCGATGTATTGTGGATTCCTGGTGTGCAAAATCGATCAGACTGAAGTTTTCTAACGTGTTGAGATATAGCCATAGGCACCAATCCGCCTCCGACAGTGCCTTCTATAGTGCTCAACCCGCCTGTTGCGAGCAGCTGCCGCCCCGGACCGCCAGAGGCGATGCCGGGCAACAACATTGCCGCCGGAAGCGCCACACAGGAAATTGCCTCAAGCCTGCTTAAGGGTCTGGCCGGCATCGTGCTGATTGAGCCAATAGGGAATCTCGTCGCCAGGTAATGCGCGACTGAAATAAAATCCCTGAGCGGTATCGCACCGATATTTCTTCAAGAGGCGCCAGATTGCTTCACTTTCTATGCCTTCGGCGGTTACTTCCAGACCTAACTGGTGACCGATTTCTATAATCGAGCGTACGATTGCGGCGGCATTGGAACCTTCGGTCAGCTCTGCAGTAAACGAGCGATCTATCTTCAACTCATCCACCGGCAGGTGCTTGAGCTGCGCTAATGAGGAATAACCCGTACCAAAATCGTCAATAGACAAGCGAACACCAAGTGTCTTGAATTTCTTTAGCAATTCGAGCCCGTTGCGGGTATCGCGCATTGCCGTGCCTTCCGTAAGCTCCAGGCACACTTTGTGCGCCGGCATCCTATGACGGTTGAGCATTTCCTCCAGCCGTGCCGGCAGTCCTTGGTCCAACAAATCCACCGGCGACAGATTGACTGATGCCGACAGATCAAAGCCCCGTTGCCGCCACTCGCTGCACTGCGCGATTGCGCTTTCCAGGATCCAATGGGTGAGTTGCGTTACCGTGCCGGCCTGTTCCGCGACGGAAATGAACTCCCCCGGCTGCAAGGGCCCAAGCTCCGGGTGTTCCCAACGTACCAGAGCCTCCACCCCTACAGGCCGTCGGTCGGACATGGCCACCTTGGGTTGATACATAAGCTGCAGCTCACCGTGCTCAATGGCAACGCGAAGGTCGCGCAACAACTTAATATGACGCAGGTGTTCTTCGTCTCTCCCGGATTGGTAGATAGTAATGCGGCGGTTCTGCGCCTTGGCGTCGGTCAAGGCGATATCCGCGCGCCGCAGCAACTGTTCAGCCTGTTCGCCGTGATCCGGGTATTCCGAGAGGCCGACAACGGCGTCAAGGTTTAGCTGAATCTCGCCGATTGCAATGGTCTCGCCGAGGCTTGCCAGCAGCTTCACGGCTATCGTGCAGCCTTGCCCGACGTTGGTGGATTCCAGCAGCACTAGAAATTCATCGGCGCCAAGTCGCGCCACCGTGTCCGACTCCCGTAAACAGCCGCGCAGGCGTATCGCCACTTCCTGCAAAGCGCGGTCCCCAACCTCGCGCCCGAACGAATCGTTAATCTCCTTGAACCGGTTCAGGTCTATCATCAGCACCGTAACTTGACCCACCTCCCTGCGCGCGCGGGCAATGGCCTGACCCAGGCGATCATGCGCCAGCTCCCGGTTCGGAAGGTCGGTCAGACGATCGTGGTAGGCTTGGTGCCGGATACGCCTCTCTCGCTCGGCGATGGCGGTTTGCATGGCATTGAAGGCATGGGCCAGCTCACCCAATTCATCCTTGTTGGCGATCCTCACAGTTGCTTCATACTCGCCACGTCCTATGCGTCGGGCTGCGCTGGCTAATTGTTCCACCGGTCGGGCCACTCGGCGCACCAGCACAATGGCCACCAAACTGGCCAGTAACAGGCTAACCAAGGTGATCCACAAAAACCGCCGATTGAGCTCATAAAAGGGAGCGAGAATTTGCTTGCGAGGCTTCTGCAGGATAACCGCGATGTCTCCCCCGTAGCTGGCAAGGCGCCGCATCAAGGCCAGATACACGGATCCGCCGAGATCAACACGAGCCACGCCGGTCGTGCTCAAATCACCGGTGTTCAATGCAGTCAATAAGTTGTCCCGCGTTTGCGTATCGAGCGTAGTCGCCGCGTATCCATAACCGCCATCGCCCGCACTGGCGAAGCTAACCTGCAGACCCGTCAGCTCGCGTATTTCGCTCGCCAGTGCCGGGTTCAGTCGAAATCCCATGCTGACCCAGGCTATGGGCAACGGCGCATTAACAGGCGTCACCGCCATCTGGTAAGGGCGGCCGTTGAGTACTACGGTGGCTACGGCGCGGCCATTTTTCTGGGCCTCTTTTAGAAGTTTGCTGAACGCAAACGGTCGCGGCGCAATGGAACTAGGGCGCGTTCTGGCGATCGTTTGTCCCTGAAGGTTGACTACCATCGCCACATCGGCCTGTACGCGCTTGGAATGATTAACCAGTGCCGACAGCACGGTGGGCGCGTCGCCAGTGGCTACGGCCTTTTTGAAGGCAAAATCGCCGGCTAGCACCGTGACCGTGTTCATCAATCGCGTGGCGCGCCCTCGTAGCAGTTCTTCGAGAACCTCTGCGGCGACCGTCAGCTCCTGATGAACGCGGCCCAGGATCGCGTCGCGCGTTGCTTTTCGGGTGGCGAAATAGCTGGCGAACTGCACGGCAGCCACCAGACAGACCATGAATAACAGTAACTTGGTTAGATAGCTACGAGCCATTGTTATCCGGCTCCGGTAGCAGAAACAGTTCCTCTAGTTCGGTTCTCGGTTCGACCTTGCGCCGATCCGGTGTCAATGCGGGCAATTGGAACGACAATTCCAGCGTCTCGTCGGCAGGCACCGAAACCTGACGTGCCAACCGGGGTGACTCCATAGCCAACCGCAGATGCCAGAGACGCAGCTCATAGCTACTAGGCGGCACGTCGCTCAGCTCTATGCCGCCCTCATCATTGCTCTGGG
>JAKDMK010000088.1 GCA_030452365.1 Nitrococcus sp. | reverse complement strand
GTCCGTATACGCAGTCGTCAGCAGCCGTACGATATGGGGGTACTGCTCCTTGGTATCGCTCAGCAGCGAGATGCCATCGCTGCCAGGCATTCTCTGATCGGTTAACAACACCGCGATGCCCCCGCCGCGCTGGGTGAGTACGTCTCTAGCCTCCGCGCCGCTGCCGGCCGTCAGGACGCTGAACTGCTGCTGAAAGCAACGCGTGAAATACTTCAACGCCTTAGCTTCGTCGTCGACGAAGAGCACGGCCAGACGCTTATGCGGTTCGCTCACGTGCATCAGTTTAGCGCCCTGCTCTCTGCCTCTATCAGCTCTTCCACTGCCGGCAGGTCAAAAGTGAACTCGGTCCAGGCTCCTTCTTCGCTGCGCACGCAAAGCGTGCCGCCGTGGTTGCGAACGATGGTTTGGCAGACACTGAGCCCCATGCCCATGCCCTCGCCCACGTCGCGGGTGGTATAGAAGGGATCGAAAACCCGATCCAATGTATCGGCCGCTATGCCGGTGCCGTTGTCGCGGACGCTGATCTGGATGCGCCCGTTGCTCTCTTCGGCATGTATGCGGATTTCTCCAGTGCGTTGCTCTGCAACCGCACGTACAGCCTTGACTGCATTGCTGATAAGATTTATCAAAACCTGTATGACGTGATTGCGCGAGCCGCCGACCTGATAGCTCTCGTCGACCTCGTTGTACACGGTAACGTCACGATGCTCGTGCGCGAGCATTTGCAACGCGCCCTGTACGGCTTTGGCCACACCGAAGGTTTGCCGTTCACCCTTGGATGGATAGGCGAATGCTCGTAGCTCGGTAACGATCCCGCGGATACGCTGCATGCCCTCGTCGATATCGCCGATCATGTCGCCGAGCTCGGCGTCGCCGGTGATCGCCGGCTCATTTTTCACCACCTCCAGCGCGGTCAACGCGTAGTTCAGCGGATTGTTGACCTCGTGCAGAAGCCCGGCCGAGAGGCGGCCTAGCGCATTGATCTTCTCACTATGGATGAGGTGGTCCTGAGTCTGCGTCAGCTCATCCAGGGTGGTTCGCAACTCCTCGTTGCGCGATTGCAAATCTTGCTCCAATTTGGCGGAGCGGAGCAGGTTATGCAGCCGTGTCTGAACCTCGATCCCGCTGAACGGCTTGGTCAGGAAGTCGTCGGCGCCGTTCTCCAACGCGGTCAGCTTGGTGGTCTCATCGACTCGGGCAGTGAGCAGCACGATGCGTATCGAACGGGTCTCCGGGGATTCCTTGATGCGGCGGCAGATCTCCAGACCATCGATCTCGGGTAGCATATAGTCAAGCACCATGAGGTTTGGCCGGCTGCTTTGTGCGAGGGCTAAACCTTGTCGCCCGTCGCTGGCGCTGAGCACTCGATACTCGCGTGAGAGCAGATCGACCAGATAACGTTGCATGTCCGGCTCATCATCCACCACCAAGACCGTTGCCCGCTCATCGTCGCTGGCTGCTGCCGGTTCATTGGCAGCCAACGCGGCCATCCGCGGTGCACCGGGAGCCGTGGACAGCTCCTGCCAGGGTGCAGCTGTAGCGGCTTCAACAACCGGGCCCTCGCTCTCCGCCATGACGATTTCATCGGCAGAGGACAGCAGAGGGAGACGAACTGTGATGGCTGTGCCCTCACCCAGGCGTGATTGAATGTAGGCCCGACCGTCATGCTTTTCTGTGAGCTCTTTCACGAGCGCAAGACCCAGTCCCGTGCCAACGTACTTTCGCGTCGTCGAGCTGTCGGCTTGCCGGAAGCGATCGAAAACGAATGGCAGGTCGCTCTCGCTGATGCCGATGCCCGTATCCTGTACCGTGACTTGCACCTGGTCGGCGCCGAGGTCTAGCGTGATGCTGACGCTACCCCCTTTGTCGGTGAACTTGAACGCATTGCTCAGCAGATTGAAAAAGACCTTCTCCAGCGCACCGCGATTACCGCGGATCAGGATCGAATCATCGGGAAGGCACCGGTTGAAAGCGATGCCGCGTGATTGCGCGAGTGGTTCCACGGCCTTTACGACGCTGCTTAAAAGCGCTTTCAGATCGACCGGCTGGCGGTCCAGCTTGACACTGCCTTCCTCGAGCCGAATGACCTCGAGCAAGTCGTTCACCAGCCGCAGCAGGCGAAGCGCGTTGCTGCGAATGATGTCCAGGTAATTGGCAACCGCGGCCGGGATGCCATCGCGCTTTTGCAGCAAGTCCTCGACAGGCGCGAGTATCAAGGTCAAGGGCGTGCGTAGCTCGTGGCTGATATTGGCGAAGAATTCGGATTTAAGGCGATCCAGCTCCGCCAGTTCTCTATGGCGTGCATCGAGCTCAAAATTGAGCCGGAACTCCGTAAAGCGTCGCCGCCGGTTAAAGTACACGGCCGTAGCGCTAATAGCGGCCGTAGCTATGAGAAAATAGGCGTTGTTGTAAAGCAACGCATAATCAATCACCTCTCCGGTTTGGCTGATGCACGCGACGACATAGAGCGCGAGGCTAGCGCACGAGAGGACGGCCACCTCCCAGACGGTCGTCGGAAGCAACAGACCCATACCGAGGATGACCAGATTCAGTCCGGCGTAATAGGTAGAGGCATAGCCCACAGTCCGATAGATCATGTAGCAGATGAGTGCCTGCGGTATGATCAGCCAGGCCATAGTGAGGGTTCGAGGATAGCGGCGGCCGATCTCACTGAAATGCACTATCAGAAAAAGCAGTAGGATCGCGTCGGCAAGCGCGCGCAGCAAAACGAACTCGCTGAAGAACCGGGGATAGACCACAAAATCCAACGTTACTCCGGCGGGAACCAGGACCAGCGCAAGCACGCAGCCGATCCTGGAAAACCGCAACATCGCGGAGCGGTCTTCCTCGGCCCAGGCGCGCTCGAAAGTAGGGTCAACGTGCATTCGAGTCGGCATTCTTCTCCTTGGAAATCTTCAGGAAGACATTGATTCCGGTTTGGTCGACGAAAACCTCCCGAGGGCCGAGATTGTCGGAAATCTGCTGCATCTGGCGTTCATTGCGGTAAATTAAGTGCCATTCAAGAAGATATTCCATGCAATAGCGAGTTGGGTTGCTCGGATGTACGTTCGTGGCCAGTATCTCGCTCTCGGGGCCGGCCCACTGGCAGAAAAGCCCGAGCAGCCGCGCGCAAACCCGGTCGGACAGGTAATCGAAGAGGCCGGCGCAATAGACAATGTTGAATGTCTCTGCGGCGTCTTCCTCCCTTTTCTGGGAGGCGCGTTTTAGTAGTTTGTGCACGGAATCGTGGCAGTATTCGATTTCCGGCCGGATGCCACTCGCCTGGCTGGCTTCTTCAAGCTTGCTTTTTGTGTATTCCAGCGTCTCAGCGCTGAAGTCGATCAGCCTGATCAGGCACTGGGCCAGCAATGGCTCACTGCGAATCAGGTGCTGGAGCTCTATCGCCGGTCCGCAGCCGATATTGAGTATGCGAGGTCGCTGCCCGCGCTCCAGGGTCTTGCCTATGCGCTCCCGTAACCATTGCACCAGTATGTCAATGCGGTTGCGATGGGCTTGGCAGGTGCCGCTGCCAACATATTGCGTGTTGATGATCTGCGCGTAGATGGTCGGTCCTTCCTCAGGTTCGCGCAGCATCATGTTGACCATCTCATAGTCGCCGGCGTAGCCGAGCGGTTTGTGATAGGCCCGGTGAATAAACGGCGCACGCAGGAGCAGCGGATGCAGATCGCGCTGGACATAGCGGGTATGGGTGGGCCGCTCGTCCTCTGGTATCTCCGCAGCGACTTCTTCATAGCGCGCGAACATCTCAGCTAGCCGGGGTACTAGGGGCTCGGCAAGCGAGGCGAGCAACTCCCGCTTGTCTTGCGAACTGGGCGGACGATCACCGGGGTCGCTCTCAATGTCCACGTGCTCGAGCCAGCAATTGAGCTCGGTCAGAAAAGAGCGGATCTGGGATACGGCCAGCTGGTAGCGCGGGCGAATCTGATGCGACTTCTGCCAGTCTTCAATGAAGAACACCACCTCTTTCTGAACCTTACATTTATCGCCGATCAAGCCGCGCAAATCAGACCAGGCATCCAGCAACCGTGTGGAGATGATTAGCATCAACCCGGTATTGACCAGATTAGTGACGACGGCCCGGCCATGGTAGACGACCCGCTCTCCGCTTCGGATCTCCATGTCGTGCAGCACTTCGCTGAGCTGGACTATGGAGTACGGATTGTAGACCTCGAAAATCAGGTGCGTGCGCGCGAGCTTCAGCAAAGAGCCGCGGGCCTGCAGGCCCTGGCTGTTGCGAAAGGTAATAAGGTTGCTCAGGTTACGCGTCGTGCGCACGGCGAGATCGCTCTCCTGGCAGTAAAAAGACGAACAAACTCATTACATTGCCACGGCCGTCGTGCGACATTAGTAGCCCACAATCGGATCACGCCCTTCAATGAGGTTACGAGCCCCCAATCCTGAAGCGAACCGGCATCGAGCGCCGTATCCCTTACGCGAATGCCATGGATTTGGCCTGCGCTTGCTGCACGCAACCACGCTCGATCGGTCGAGCACTTTACGCGGTGCTCGGTAGTTCGCTGAATGCCAGCCCCCTTGGTCAAGCTGAGCGTCGCCGAAAAAGACCCAATCACCCTCAGGGTCGCTGTGTTCGCGTATTTATCACCTGCAGCATATCCGGGTCGGGTGCAAGATCAACGAGATAGCAAGCATTATGCGACGACGGTCTAGCACTTTTAGCAGAAAACGTATGGCCGAACTGTACTTTTCGTCACAAACTCTCAGACAGTGGTAGCGCTTGGTGAAGCGCGTCATTTCAGCCGCTGAGGCACTGTGATCTGCTGCGCAGACCGCGGTTGCCGCCGCGGCGTCTTTTCGATAGCCTTTCTTGATCGCGGGAGGTTCAGGCATGGTCGGCGTTGCCACGTTGCGGCGAATTCTTCAGGAGAATCGCTCCGTTGCCGTGGTAGGTTTGTCACCCCACTGGCACCGCCCAAGCTATATTGCAGCCAAATACCTGCTCGACCACGGCTACCGTGTGGTGCCCGTTAATCCCAAGCAGCAGGTTATCCTCGGCCAGCGCTGCTATCCGAGCCTGCTCGATATTCCTGAACCAGTGGATGTGGTGGATCTACTTCCGCAAGCCCCAGTGCGTGCCCCCATTGGTTGATCAGGCGATCCAAATCGGTGCCAAGGTCGTGTGGATGCAGCTTGGCATCGTCCACGACGAGGCGGCTGCGAGAGCGCGCGAAGCTGGGCTAGTACAATGACTGGGCGGCGCTGCGCAGATAGAACGGGCTGGTGCGCTCGATGAGAGCCGTGCCGGCCTTGACGCGCTGGGCATCGTGGATGGCGGGCTCCGTGATCCGCACCAATAGACGGTAGTACTTACGGACGTTTTCGACGTAGTGCACCGGCTGCCAACCCCGGGCGTAGCCGTATTTTACCCGCTTGTACCATCGCTTTTGGGTGAGCAGAGGCAGGCGTGTTCGCACCGCCGCCCAGGATGACGGGTCTGCGTCCTGCATCTTGGTGATTGCCTGGGCGTCCGTTACATGGCCAAGGCCCACGTTGTAGGCGGCGAGCGCGAACCAGGTCCGCTGCGGTTGGGGAATATTCTCAGGAATGCGCGATAGCATACGCTTGAGGTAGATCGCACCACCGCGGATGCTCTGTTCCGCATCCAAGCGGTCATCGATACCGATGGCTCGGGCCGTGAGCCGAGTGAGCATCATGATGCCGCGCACCCCGGTGGGTGATACTGCCCCGGGGTCCCAGTGCGATTCCTGATAGCCCATCGCGGCGAGCAGCCGCCAGTCCAGCTGATGCTCGCTAGCGGCCTCCTGGAATATCCCTTTGTAAAGCGGCAGCCGGTCGGTTATATGGCGCATGTACACCCGCGTGCCGACATAGTCGAACTTATCCAGATGCCCGTAGTACTGTTCGATGAGCCGGCCGAGCTCGCCGCTTGCACGTAGGTCCGCAAAGAATTGATTGGCGGCCTCCAGCAGGCTGGTGTCGCCGTCGCGACGAAACATCCATGCGAGCCCCTGGGGCTTAGCGATATCTTTTGCCACGCGTAGCTCAGGATAGAAGTTCCGGCTGAGAGTGAACTTGTTGGAGGCGACCAGCGCGTAATCGAGCCGCCTGCTCCAGACGCGATAGAGCAGGTCTTCGGTCGTGGCATCGGTGAGCGTTGTCCAGCGCAAGCGACGGATCTCGGCGCGACGGCGGGAGAGTAACCACTCCTGGCGGGTGCCAGCGAGGACGGCTAACGATCCCTCGAGCGTATCCGCAAGTCCATCTGGGCGCGTCGAACCGGCGCGATAGATAAGCTGTGGGCGCACTTGTAGGTACGCCGTGGCGAAAGCGAAGCGTTGTCGGCGCAACGGCGTTGCCGCGATCCCTGTGGCCGCCAAATCCGCCGCTCCGGTTTCAAGCTGCAACTTGAGCTCGTCCGGATTATCGGCTACCGCCATCACCAGTTCCACGCCAAGGCGATCGGCGAAGCGCTTTGCAAGGTCGTATTCGAGCCCCCCCGGCCCCTCCGTGGACCGATAAAAAGTGCTTGCCCCGAAATGCGTGAGCACGACGAGCTTATCCCGCTGCTTGACAAGTTGGAGCCGGTTGGGTGGCTCTACCTTGCCGAACCAGCTCAATAGGCATACGCCGAGGATCAGCAAGACAATGGAAAGCTGTGTGAATAGACGGCCCATGCCGAGTGCGCGCCTCCGTCAGCCCTGGATCATTATTCTAGAGCGCGCCATGCAGATACCGTGCATGCACGTCGCATTTTCGGCAATGTGCCTGCACTGCGCCCGCGCCTGACCTTGGTTTGTAGTGGGCGTTCTATTGTAGACTGCGCATGCCACGTAGGTGTTAGGTAACCTGCGGAGAGGTGCCGGAGCGGCCGAACGGGGCGCACTCGAAATGCGTTGACCCTTAAGGGGTCCGGGGGTTCAAATCCCTCCCTCTCCGCCACTACACGCTGGCCTGACGGTCGCCGATATCGACGACCTCGGTCCTGGCGAACTGCGAAAATTTGCGAGCCGGCAACCACCACCAGCCACTCGGGCCCGCCCTCGCAACCGTCGCGAAAGCAGTAGCTTAGAGGCTAAACCTTATGGGCATAACCTGTTTGTGATCCAGAAAGCCGCCATCGACAGGCAACGTCCCACTCCGGAACCAGCTTGTCCGCCAGCTTCCAATCCTCCGCGTAATCCCGCGGATCATGGGCGATCAGCCGCTTGGCTTCGATAGCGCGCTTGATCCCCCGTTGCACGAAGGGGCCGAGCCCGATCTTGAGCAGCACCAGCCGGTGCAAACGGGGTTCTGACTACAAGGGTCTGTTGACATTCACCCGCGACGCCGTGGGAGAATGTAAACAGGCCCTAGTCCTGGTCTTTTCCGCTGTGTTGTTGCTGCGCTGAAACGCCACCGGGCAGCGAGCCGCTGGCAATACGGCCAAGGGCCTGGATTGCCAGAGTGCTGCCATTATTCGCCGCGCGGCGAATCCAGACCAGCGCCGTGCGCTGGCTCTGCTCTACGCCCTGGCCCGTGTAATACATATAACCCAGTGCGTACTGCGCACGAGGGTTGCCGGCACGCGCTAGGCGTGCCAATAGCGGCAGTGCGAGTTCATAATTACCCGCCAGCCAAGTTTTGCGGGCGACATCAAGCTGGGCTGCAGTGTCCGGCATGCGGCTGGGGGCCGCCGCACAGCCAACCAATGCCAGCGCGAGGATGATGATGACTGAGAAGCGTCGCATCGGCCACCTTGTTGCTCGACTCGCGCTGACACTGAAGCGCCGGGGCGGGAGCCGCTTAGTTCTATAAGCTGCCACAGCAGCGCCTCGACGCACAAATTCCGCTGCGCCTGCTCGACCACCCGCGGGATTCACCGCACGGCCCCGGTGTCAGGCCCGGCATTGCTTCGGTGCAGCCGAGACCCCAGCGGATCCCCGGTTTCGGCCGCCGCGGCGATCAGTGGGTAGTAGGTTCGCTTGCCAGTGTAGCCATTAATAAGCCGAACCGCCCTGCTGGCCGTGCACCGCCAATCAATTGGGAAATGCGAACAGCAATGCTTCTTGCTATAGCGTTGCGCATTACTCTTGTTCGGTTGTAGAATTGACGCAATTATACACCGCTGTGAATTACTCGGTTCCGCCATCTTGCCAGCGAACGGACTCCCCGCTTAGCGAGCCGACAAACCC